>DATELS010000129.1:0-22473 GCA_035276365.1 Thermoanaerobaculia bacterium | reverse complement strand
GTTGCCGCGACGCGTGCTCCTCGTCGAAGACGACACGCACGTCGCGACCGGAATCACGCAGTCGCTGACGACGCAGGGGATGCACGTCGACGTCGTGCACACCGGCGCGCGCGTGATGCGCGCGGTCGATGCGTTCGCGCCCGACGTCGTGATCCTCGACATCCAACTCCCCGACGTGAACGGCTTCGAGGTCTATCGCGAGCTCGCCGGCACGTGGCCCGAATTGCCGGTCATCTTCTCGACCGGACACGCGGACGAATACGACCTCGACGCCGCGGAGCCGTTGCGCCAGCCCCACGTGACGCTGCTGCGCAAACCGTATTCGACGGAGACGCTGCTCGCGGCGATGGAGCAGGTGAGCGCGCGCCGCGTTTAGCTCTGCAGCACTTTGCGGATCACGTCGAGGAGCGCGTCGGTCTCGTATGGCTTGAGCAGATAGCCGACGTGCGGCCGATCGAGCAGCGGCTCGAGCTTCGAGCGATCGGCGTGACCGGTCGAGAAGATGACCGGTAGATTCGGATGGCGTTTCGCGATCTCCGCGTAGACCGCGGTGCCGTCCATGTCCGGCAGTCCGACGTCGAGCAGCACGAGATCGGGAGGCGACGCGTCGATCGCGGCGATCGCGGCGCGGCCGCTCGTCGCGACGTCGACCGTCATGTTCTCCATCTCGAGCACGGAGGTGAGTCCGAGCGATACGGCCTCGTCGTCTTCGACGAGGAGAATGCGATGGCCGGCGTTGCGCAGATCGGGTGCTCCCATCGGCTCGGGCGCGAGAATATCGTGTTCGTCCGCGAGCGGCAGGTAGACATGAAACGTCGTGCCGGCGCCGGGCGCGCTTTCGACGTCGATCGTGCCGCCGTGCCGCTGCACGACCTGCTCGGCGACCGAGAGCCCGAGTCCCGTGCCCGTCTTCTTCGTCGTGAAGAACGGCTCGAAGATGTGCCGCAGTGTTTCGGCCGACATGCCAATGCCCGTGTCGCGCACGATGAAGTGCGCCGCGTGCTCCTCGCGCCGCGCGCGAATCGAGAGCGTACCGCCCTTCGGCATCGCGTCGCGCGCGTTGAGGATGAGGTTCGAGAAGATCTGATGGAGCTGGTTCGCGTCGCCGTAGATCAGCAGATCGCGCGGCTCGACGGCGCATTCGAGCTGATAGTGCTTCGGTAGCAGCGTGCGCGCCTCGTGCACGACCTGGTCGAGCCACGACACGGTGTCGATCGCCGCGCGCACCGGCTCCGCGGGCTGCGTGAAGCGCAGGATGTCTTCGGTGATGCGCTTCCCGCGCTTGACGGCGCGCGCGATGTGCTCCAGCGACGCCTCGACATTTCTCCCGCGCCGCATGACTTCGACGAACGGCGAGATGCCCATGAGCACGTTGTTGAATTCGTGCGCGACGGTCGCCGCGAGACGTCCGAGGCTCGACAGGCGGTCGGCTTGTTCGAGGCGCGCCTCGAGTCGCTGCCGCTCGCTGATGTCGCTGAAGCTGATGACGACGCCGACGCGCACGCCCGCGTCGATGACCGGCGCGGCGGAGTATTCGACGGGCACCGGCGTGCCGTCGCCGCGCACGAACGTGTCGGTGTTGGAGTGCACCTCGCCCGTGCGCGCGACGTCGAGAATCGCCTCGACGTGCGCGCGCGGCAACAGCGCGCGGATGTCGCAGCCGACGAATTCGTCCGGCTTGCGGCCGAGGATGCGCGTCGCGGCGGCATTGCTGAGCATGCACCGGCCGTCGCAGTCGATCGTGAGAATTCCTTCGACCGTCGACTCGAGCAGGAGCTGCAGATTGCGCGTGAGCTGCTGGCGTTCGAGCTCGATGCGCCGCGGCGCGGTGACGTCGCGCGCAAAGCCGTAGACCGCGATGGTGCGTCCGCGCTCGATGCGCGGGAAGCACGTGACGTCGAGCAGCAGCGACCCATTCGGCGCATCGATCGTGACTTCGATGGCCACGCTCTCCTGCCGCTCGACGACCTGCCGCAGCAGCGTCGCGGCGCGCGCTTTGTCCTGCGGCGCGATGAGTTGCTCGATCGGTTTTCCGATGAAGTCGCGCACGCGCCAGCCGGTGATGTTCTCGAACGCCGCGTTGAGCGCGGTGAAGATGCCCTCGGCCGTCGACGTGAAGATGATCTCCGACGCGCCTTCGACCACCGCGCGATACCGCGCCTCGGATGCCGCGAGCGCGCGCCGCGCATGCTCGCGCTCGAGCGCGTCGGCGAGGATGTTCCCGAGCGACTGCATCAGCGCGACGTGCGCATCGTCGAAGATGCGCTTGCGGCGGCTGTGCGCGGTGAGCACGCCGAAGCGATGCGCGATGCTGATGATCGGAACCGTGATGCCGCTCGTGAGTCCGAGGCCGCGCCACGGACCGAGCGGCTGCAGGTTGAAGTCTTCGATGACGACCGCGCGGTTCTGCTCGAGCGAGAGTCCGGACTGCGATCCCGCCACCGGGATCGTCAGCGCCGGCACGTTCGGTGAGCCGGCGGTGCTGCGCAGCACGGCGCGCGCTTCGTCGAGCTCGAGGAAAAGCGAGAGGTCGACGTCGAGCGCGTTGCGCACGATGTTGCATGCGCGCGGGATTGCGTCTTCGGCCGAGGTGAGTGCGATGCGACTGAGCTCCGCGATCGCGCTCTGCTGCGCGGCGTGCAGCACGAGCTGCTGATCGACGCGATCGCGTTCCACCGCTTGTCCGAGCACGGTTGCGACGGAGCGGAGGAAGTCGACGTCGCTCGTCGAAAACGTGCGCGGCGTTGCCGCATGCGCGCCGAGGACGCCCCACACCGTGACGGTGCCCGCGCTGATCGGCACGGTGACGCCGGAGACGATGCCGCTGTTCGTGAGGAACGGCGAGGGCTCGAAGCGCGTCTCCGCGTCCATGCGATCGACGATGACCGGCGCGCCGGTGCGCGCGGTGTGCGCGGCCTGCGTCTCCGACGCGCGATCGATCTCGAGATCGTCCGCGCCTTCCCAGCCGAAGCTGCTGCGCAGGAGAAAGCGCTCGCCGCGCGTCTGCCAGATCGCGCAGTGATCGACGCCGAGGAGGGTCGCGATGTGCTCGGCCGCATGGGTGAAGAGAACTTCGATGCCTTCGCCACTCAGCGCGGCTTGTCCGAGGTTGGCGACGAGCGCCTGCTGCACAGCCCTGCGCTGCAACTCCTCCTGCTGCGCCCGCGCCTCGGTCACGTCATGCACGACGCCGACGACGCGCGTCGCGCGGCCGTGGTCGTCGAAGAGCACGCGTCCGCGCTCGTTCACCGTGCGGATCTCGCCGCTCGGCAGGACGATGCGGTAGTCGCCCGCGTACGGCTTGCGCAGCTCGAGGATCGCGCGCTGCATCGACGCGACGCGATCGCGATCGTCGCGATGAATGCGCTGTGAGATTGCCGGTTCCTGCAGCGGCTCGCCCGGCTTCATGCCCCATATCCGATACATCTCGTCCGACCACACGCGCTCGCCGGTTTCGAGCACGTGCACGAAGCTGCCGAGGCGCGCCATCTGCTGCGCGTCGTCGAGCTGTTCCTTGTGCGCGCGCAGTTCTCCCTCGTGTCTCTTCTGCGCCGTGATGTCTTCGACGAGCCATGCGCGCTGCTCGATCGCGCCGTCGTCGTTCAGCACCGGCGCGGCGGTGACGCGCGTCCAGACGACGGTGCCGTCCGCGCGCACGTATGGCCGCTCGGACCACGTCTCCATGCGCCGCGAGTCCCATCCGAGCTCGAGGACGTTGCGTCCGACGATGTTGCTCGTCGTGAATCCGTGAATCGACGCGAGGCGTTCGTTGACGGCGATGAGTCGTCCGTCCGGCGTGCTGATGCCGACGCCGACCGGCAGCCGTTCGAACACGCGTCGATACCGATCCTCGGCGCGACGCAGCGCGTCGAACAGGCTGCGCCGCTCGTGACGAAGCTGAACGTCGCGCAGCTCGCGCTCGAGCGCGGTGCCGAGGCGATGCAGCGACGTCTTGAGCAGGAAGTCGTTCGCGCCCGCGCGAATCGCCTCGGTCGCGCGCTCTTCGCCGTCGTTCGACACGACGAGCACCGGCAGCTCGCGGTCGACGCTGCGGATGATGCGCACCGCGTCGAGGTCGAGCTCCGAGACGACCGCGGACCACTTGCGATCCGCGAGCGCGTCGCGCAGCGCGGACGCGGAGTCGACGCGCGCGTGCTCGAGGTCGAAGCCGAAGTCGCGCAGCTCCGCCACGAGAAGCTCGACGTCGGCGGGGTCTCGCTGAAAGAAGAGGAGGCGCATCCCGAAATCCGGAAGGATATCAGGGCGGATGCGCGGAACGGCAGCCGTGCCGCGCAACTTGTCCTCTTCTTTACACGAGCGACGCCGCGGCGATGAGACGGATCAGATTGCGGCCGTCGTCGTCAGCGTTTTCGTACGTCGCGCACAGTTCATCGACGTCGCGCGGCCCGGTGGTCTCGGGCAACACGAAGCCGTCATTCGGCTGCGACGCGTCCTGCGTCCACTTGCGCTCCCATCGACGTCCGAGGAGGCGGCAGCGGAGGTACGAGCCCTTGATCGGAATGCGCGCGGGCGACGCCGACTCGCCCGCATTCCAACCGCGCAGATTCGCGACCCAGCGGCGCACGTCTTCGTTCTCGATCGCGACGAGCACGCGATCGAGAAGGTCGCGCGCCGCATCGGTGAGGAGGCGGAAGCGCAGCCGCGACTCGTAGATCGTCGGCGACTCGCCGTTGCCGAGCGAGACGACGCGCGACGACAACACTTCCGCGGTCGCGCCGAAACGCTCGCCGTGCCATTCGAACGTGAGTCGCACATTCGAGCCGCGCTGCGCCTGCACCGCGTGACGCACGCGCGCGCCGGTCGCGCTGAGATCGACGAGCGTGCCGACGCCCCGGCCGACGAAGACCGGCAGCGACTCGGTGACGCGGAGACGCGGCGCGGTGCGGCGTTCGGCGACGGGTGTGGAGATCGGATACGGAGTTTGTTCGAGTGCGCTCATCGGTCTTGTTTCTTTCACGCCGCGGTGCGCGTGCGTGCCTTCCAGTGGGATGCGGGGTTGGGACGGCCGAAGTAGTAGCCCTGCACGAGATCGACGCCGGTCGCGGCGGCCGCCGTCGCGGTGTGCGCGGTCTCGATGCCTTCGAGGATGGTTTCGCAGCCGAGGTCGTGGGCGAGGGCGACGACGTGGCGCACGATGCGGCCGCGCGTCTCGTCCTGCTCGAAGTCGGTGCCGAACGTGTTGCTGATTTTCATGAACGACGGGCGGATGCGATTGATCACCGCGAGATGCGAGTACGCCGACGCGTGATCGTCGAGCGCGAAGCGCAGTCCGAGCTCGCGCAGCTCGTCGAAGACGCGGCACGCCTCGTCGTCGTTCTCGAATCCGGAGCGCTCGGTCACCTCGAGCACGACGCGCGTGAGCGGCACGCCCGATCGCGCGGATGCCGCGTGCAGCGTCGGAATCAGCTTCGGGTTCGTGAAGACGAGCGGATCTACGTTGACGAAGAGCAGCGGCTCGCCCGGAAGCTGCGCGCCGGCTTCGATCGATCGCGCGATGGAGACGAGGTTCAGTTCCGCGAGCTGCGCGCGGCGCTCCGCGTAATCGAACAGCATCGCCGGACCGCCGGTGAGCCACTGTCCGCGCACGCGCGCCAGCGCCTCGTATCCGAACGGCGCGACGCCGTCCGGCGTCATGCGCAGAATCGGCTGGAACGCGGCCACGAGCTCGTCGTTGATGAGGATCTCGTCGAGCGACGGGAACCGCACGACTTCGTATGGCGCGTCGTTCTGCACGTCGTGCGCGCAAAGCGCGCGCTCGAGATCGTTCGTGTCGAACGGCTTCGCCAACACCTCGGACGCGCCGAAGCTCTTCGCGGTCGCGATCAGCGCGTCGGTCGCGTAGCCGGTGATGAGCACGATGCGGCACTGCGGCGCGAGCGCGCGCACGCGGCCGAGGAAGTGCAGACCTTCGAAGCCGAAGTCGCCGGAGAACTGCACGTCCGTGACGAGATGCGTGACGCGGTGGCGCATCAGCGAGATCTCGGCCGCTTGCACGTCGGAGCAGACGATCGTCGTCCGTCCCGGACGCTCCAGCGTCAGCGCCAATGCCTCGGTGATGACCGGATCGTCATCGACGAGGAGAATCGTTTGACGATCGCTCATGCCGTTGCCTTGAGAGGAGCGACGTCGAGCACCGCGCGGCCGGTGACCAGCTCGTGCGTCTCGAGGTAGAAGCGGACGTCGCGCGGCGACAGCGCATACAACACGCGATCGCCGCCGCGTCCGGTGGCGCTGAGGAATCCATTGCCGTCGTCGCGGACGATGAGCACATCGCCGCTGAACTCGAGCGGCAGCGCGGCGAGCAGGTCGAGCACTTCATCCGCCGAGCCGGCGCGATCGATGATCACGCGCTCGATGTCGAGCGCGACGTCATTGATGGCGACGCCGAGGGCGAACTTCAGCGCGTTGACCGAGTCGAGAAACGCGACGCGCATCGCGTTCGAGCGCGCGTAGTTCCAGTCGACGTTCGGCTTCGTTGCCTTGCGGACGATGAGCGTGATTCGTGATTGCGGCATTTGAGACTCCTCGGGACTGCTGTGATGTCAGTGGATGGCGAAGAGGACGGCGACGGCGAGCGACGGCGCGCAGCACGCGAGAAAGACGCGCCAGGTTTCGCGGCCATCGCGGATGTCGGAGATCGTCTCGTTCAGAAAGCGGCTCATGGTTTTCTCCTTGGGTTTAGTTCTGATCTGCGTTGGGAAGAGGGATTTCGCGGAAGCCGAACTGGTTCTTCGGCCAGACGTCGAGCGGGAGGGTGCGACCGTCGAAGGAGTACGTCGTGCGTCGCTTGTCGGCGATCAGCTCGACCCAGCCCTCGGACGGGACGAGGTACGTATCGCCGGCATAACGGAAACGCTGTCCCGGCTTGCCGGTGAAGCGGTAGCCGACCGTCGAGATCCCGCACGTCACGTCGGGGGACTTCGGCGCCGAATGCTTGATCAGCGTGCCGAGGTCGAGCTCGATGTTGATGGAAGCGGTGAGGGCTACGGCGAGGATCAGCATCTGGGGTTCTCCTTCGTTTCTGTCGGGCAGCCCTATGTCCAAGGCTGGTACCACTTGGCCGAAAACGTCTAATTTGCAGGTAGTTCAGGCACTTAGCGTGTTCTCAAGTCGTACGGCCGACGTTTGCACATTGGACTTGTGTACAATTCCCGGACATGACAGAGCTGCTGAATCGCATCCTGATCGTCGATGACGACCCGCAGATCACGGAGGGACTGGCCGAGCTTCTCAGCGATCGCTGGGAGGTGCGGACCGCGGAGACGGGCCGCCAGGCGCTGGTCGCATTCGGCGAGTTCTCGCCGGACGTCGTGCTGCTCGACGTCTCGCTGCCGGATACGACCGGCATCGATCTGCTCGATCAGTTCAAGATGTACTCGGAGACGGCGGCGGTGATCATGATGTCGGGCAGCGGCACGCTCGATCGCGTGGTCGAGTCGATGAAGCTCGGCGCGGAGACGTTCCTGCAGAAGCCGTTCGATGCGGAGACGCTGATTGCGGTGCTCGAACAGGTGGAGCGGATGATCGGCTCGCGCCGCGAGCTGTTCGCGCTGCGCCGCGGCGAAGGCAAGCAGGTGGAGCGATTGCCGGGAGTGTCCGCGGGGATCGTGCAGCTCAACAACGTGCTGGGGCAGATCGCGCGCGCGCCGTCGCCGGTGCTGCTCGAAGGCGAGTCAGGCACGGGCAAGGGCGTGATGGCGCGGCTGATTCACAACCGCTCGCCGCGCGCACGCGCGCCGTTCGTCGATCTCAACTGCGCGGGACTGTCGAAGGAGTTGCTCGAGTCGGAGCTGTTCGGACACGAGCGCGGCGCGTTCACGAATGCGACGAACACGAAGCCGGGACTGTTCGAGATCGCCGCGGAAGGGACGCTGTTCCTCGACGAGATCGGCGAGATGGAGTTGACGGTGCAGGCGCGCCTGCTGAAGGCGCTGGAGGAGAAGCGCTTCCGGCGCGTCGGCGGTCTGCGCGATCTGCGCGCGGACTTTCGTCTCGTCGCGGCAACGAATCGCGATCTCGCGGAGGAAGTGACGGCGGGCCGCTTCCGCGCGGATTTGTATTACCGATTGAACGTCGTGAAGCTGCGCATGCCGCCGCTTCGCGAACGGATGGACGACTTGCCGGTGCTGGTGCAGGAGATCCTCCGTCCGCTGGCGAAGGAGATGGGACGCAACGTCCCGAAGATCACGCCGCACGCGATGAAGAAGCTGGAGAGTTACGGTTGGCCGGGGAACGTCCGCGAGCTGCGCAACGTGCTGGAGCGCGCGATGCTCACGCTCGCGACGGACGAGATCCGCAACGAAGACCTCACGCTCGACGCGCCGAAAGCCCCACTCGCCCGCGCCGGCGGCGGCCTCCCAACAGAAGAGTGGGAGATCGAACCGCTGGACGACGTGATCTCGCGCTATGTCGCCGCCGCCGTGGAAGCCGCAGGCGGCAACATGCGCAAAGCCGCGCGACAGTTGCAGATCTCGCCGTCGACGCTGTACGCGCGGATCAAGAAGTAGTCGGTTGTTGCTGGTGGCTGGTTGCTGGTTGCTTGTGGGTTTGCGCGTCCGGTGTACATTGCTGGAATGACGCGTCGACAGAAATCCGAAACCGATCGGGTGTCACGTCGCGGGACTCTCGAAGAAACCGACGAATGGTCGAGTGACTTTGTGGCAATGCTCGGGTCGATCACAGAAAAGATCGAACGTCCGAAGCCGCGCCCGATCGCGAAGAAGAAAGATCCATTCGAGTGACGCTGCGGTTCATGCTCGATACCGACACCGTGAGTTACGCCCTGCGCGGGCAGGGCGGCGTCGCGGCGCGATTGCTCGAACACCGTCCATCCGAGGTGTGCGTCAGCGCGCTGACGGTTGCCGAACTGCGCTACGGGGCCGAGCGCCGCAAATCGGAACGCATTCACGCGGCGATCGATACATTCGTCCGCGACGTCGCCGTGATGGCGTTCGACGAATCGTGTGCTACCGCGTTTGGCGCGATTGCGAGCGAGCTCGCCACGCGCGGCACGCCGATCGGCGAGATCGACGTCCTCATCGCTGCTCACGCAATCGCACTCGACCTTACGCTGGTGACGAACAACGTGAAGCATTTCACGCGCGTCCGGCACCTGAAGGTCGAGAACTGGCTGTAATCGGCGCGACTGCGAAACCCACAAGCAACCAGTCACCAGCCACCAGCAACCCGGCGCGACGCGCCGGTTACGAAATCGTCACCGCACATGACGCGCGCGCGCGGTCCGTGTTATCCACCGCGGTCATGAAGAAACTGATCGTGCTCCTTGCGCTGGCGGCCAGCGCGTTTTCGCAGGAAAAGCTCACGCGGCTCCTGCGGCAGCCTGACATTCACGGCGACGCCGTCGCCTTCGTCTATGCCGGCGATCTCTGGCTCGCGTCCGCGAAAGGCGGCGACGCGCGCCGGCTCACCTCGGGCGAGGGCATGGAGTACTTCCCCAAGTTCTCGCCCGACGGCCGTTGGATCGCCTTCACCGGCGACTACAGCGGCACGCGGCAGGTCTTCGTCATCAGCGTCGATGGCGGCGCGCCGCGGCAGCTCACGTTCTACAACGATGTCGGCGCGCTTCCGCCGCGCGGCGGCATCGACAACCGCGTCCTCGATTGGACTCCCGACGGCAAGAACATCCTCTTCCTCCCGCATCGCGTCCCGTGGGGCGATCGCATGGCGCGGCCGTACGTCATCCCGTTCGCGGGCGGGATGGAAACGCCGCTCGCGATCCCCGAGGCGGGCGGGGGGATGTACTCGCCGGACGGAACGAAGATCGTCTACACGCCCATCGAGCGCGAGTTCCGCACGTGGAAGCGCTATCGCGGCGGACGCGCGCAGGACGTCTGGACGTACGACCTCGTCTCCAACAAAGCCGAGCAGCTCACGAACGATCCGCACACCGACAACCAGCCGATGTGGATCGGCGACACGATCTACTTCACCTCCGATCGCGAAGACGGCAAGTTGAATTTGTGGTCATACGACCTCAAGTCCAAGCAGTCGAAGAGAGTCACGAATCACAAGGACTACGACGTCCTCTGGCCGAGCAGCGACAAGTCGCAGATCGTCTACGAGAACGGCGGCTATCTCTATCGCTTCGACGCCGCGAGCGCGAAGAGCGAGCGCATTCCGATCCGCGTCTACGGCGACTTCCGCAACACGCTCCCGTACTTCAAGAACGTCCGCGACAACATCGATTGGTTCGTGATCTCGCCCAGCGGCGCGCGTGCGCTGTTCGTCGCGCGCGGCGACGTCTTCTCCGTGCCCGCGAAGGAAGGGGAGATCCGCAACCTCACGCAGACGCCGGGCATCCGCGAGCGCGACGTGACGTGGTCGCCGGACGGCAAGTCGCTCGCGTACCTCAGCGACCGCACGGGCGAGTACGAGATCTACCTCCGCAACGCCGACGGCACGGGCGAGGAGCGCCAGGTGACGAAGGGCGCGAGCGCGTGGCGCTTCACGCCGCAGTGGTCGCCCGACTCCACGAAGCTCGCGTACTCGGACAAGGATCACGCGGTGCACGTCGTCGACGTCGCGACCGGCAAGCTCACCGACGTCGATCGCGACGAGTACGGCGACATCACCGACTATCGCTGGTCGCCCGACTCGAAGTGGCTGACGTATACGAAGAACAACGAGGCGCAGTTCACCTCCATCTACGTCTACAACCTCGGCGACGGCAAAGTGACGCGACTCACGAGCGGCCGCACGAACGACGCGAATCCGGTCTTCGATCCAAAGGGCCGCTACCTCTACTTCACGTCGAACCGCGACTTCAATCTCACGTTCAGCGCGCTCGAGTTCAACTACGTCTACACCGATCCGACGCGCGTCTACGTCGGCGTCCTCGCGGCCGATGGTCCCGCGCTCTTCCTGCCGCAGAGCGATGAGGAGAAGGCCTCCGCTCCGGCACCGGAAGAAAAGAAGGACGAGAAGAAGGGACCGGTGGTCGTCAAAATCGATCCCGGCTTCGAGAGCCGCGTCCGCGCGATTCCCGGCTCACCCGGCACATACGGCGGCCTGAGCGCGATCGCGAGCGGCGTGTTCTACATCAAGGGCACGGGCGACGAGCAGTCTCTCAAGTTCTACAACATCGACGATCGCAAGGAAGACACGGTCGTCGACGCGATCCGCGGCTACGAGCTCTCCGCCGACGGTCAGAAGCTCCTCGTCTCCACGCCGCGCAATCAATACGCGATCGTGAACGCGAAGCCGGGACAGAAGCCCGCCGACTCGCTGCTCAAGCTCGACAACATGGAGATGAAGGTCGATCCGCGCGCGGAGTGGGTGCAGGAGTTCAACGACGCGTGGCGCATTCTCCGCGACTGGTTCTACGACCCGAACATGCACGGCAACGACTGGAACGCGATCAAGGAGAAGTACGGCCAGCTCGTTCCCTTCGTCGCCCACCGCGCCGACCTCGACTACATCCTCGGCGAAGTCGCGGGTGAGCTGAACTCGGGACACGTGTACGTCGGCGCGCCAGGCGACGTGAACACGCCGCGCGTCGACAACGGTCTTCTCGGCGCCGAGATCGTGCCCGACTCCGGCGTCTATCGCATCGCGCACATCTTCCCCGGCGAGAACTGGCACGAGTCGTTTCGATCGCCGCTCACCGAGCCGGGCGTGAAGGTGAAGGAAGGGGAGTACATCCTCGCCGTCGACGGCATCCCGACGCGCGGCGTCGACAACTTCTATCGTCTGCTCGAGAATAAGGCCGATCGCGTGGTGACGCTGCTCGTGAACGGCAAGCCGGATGCGGCGGGCGCGCGCGAGGAGAAGGTGCGTCCGATCAAGAAGGAGACGAACCTCCGCTACCTCGACTGGGTGGAGTCGCGCCGCGCGATGGTCAACAAGTTGTCGAACGGACGCATCGGCTACATGCACCTGCCGAACACGGCGCAGGAAGGCAATCGCGAGCTGTTCAAGAATTTCTATCCGCAGGTCGAGAAGGAAGCGCTGATCATCGACGATCGCTACAACGGCGGCGGCTTCATTCCCGATCGCATGATCGAGCTGCTCGATCGTCCGGTACTGAACTACTGGGCGCGACGCGCATCGAAGCCGACGGCGACTCCGGCGTATGCGCACGTCGGTCCGAAGGCGATGCTGATCAACGGCTACTCATCCTCGGGCGGCGACGCGCTTCCGTACTACTTCCGCAAGCGCAACCTCGGTCCGATCATCGGCACGCGCACGTGGGGCGGTCTGATCGGCATCTCCGGCAATCCGTCGCTGATGGACGGCGGCAGCGTGAGCGCGCCGCAGTTCCGCTTCTTTGACACCGAGGGGATGTGGGCGGTGGAGGGAGTGGGAGTGGCGCCGGATATCGAGGTCGTGGATCGTCCCGATCTCGTCGCGGCGGGACACGATCCTTCGCTCGAGACCGCGGTGAAGGTGCTGCTCGAAGAGCTCGAGAAGCATCCGGTGAAGAAGCCGGCGGTGCCGCCGGTGACGGTCGAACGATGAACGATGAACGATGAACGATGAACCGAGAGACGATGACCCGCGCACCTTGCGCTTCATCGTTCATCGTTCATCGTTCATCGTTTGGTCCAGCGATATCGCTTCAACTCGAGCCGCCCGCACGTGTCGAACTCCACACCCTCGGCTTCGAGCAACATCCTCTGCAGCTCGTGCGAGTCACCTGCAGTGCGCTCGCTGATCTCGCCCTTCGCGTTCACCACGCGGTGCCACGGGACGTTGCTGTGGTCCGGGAGGTTGTGCAGCGCGTAGCCGACCTGCCGCGCGTGTCCTTCCAGTCCCGCCAGCTCCGCGACCTGGCCGTACGTCGCGACGCGTCCGCGCGGGATTTTTCGAACGACCGACCAGATGAGCTCGTAGCGTTTCACCGCGAGCGATTGTAAAATGCACAGGTTCGTGGGCAGCGGATTTCGGAAGAACTGCCGCGTCTTTCCGGTTTTCAAGAAGTCACTCAGAGGTGTCTCAATGGCAAGAGCGATTGCGTCAGGACAGATTGCGTTTGGTCTCGTTTCGATCCCGGTGAAGGTCTTCTCCGCCACCGAGTCGTCGGAGCGCATCTCGTTCAACCAGATCCACGGCGAATGCGGCAGCCGCATCCAGCAGCAGCTCTTCTGCCCGAAGGATGAGCGCACCGTCGATCGCAGCGAGATCATGAAGGGCTACGAATTCTCCAAGGGCCAGTACGTCCTCTTCACCGAAGAGGAGTTGAAGGCGATGGAGGAGAAGGCGACGCAGCAGATCGACATCACGGAGTTCGTGAAGTCCGATCAGATCGACCCGATTTACTTCCAGAAGGCCCTCTACCTCGGACCCGACAAGGGCGGCTCGCGCGCGTACACGCTGCTGTCGAAGGCGCTCGAGGAGACCGGACGCTGGGCCGTCGCCAAGTACGCGGCGCGCGGCAAGGGATACCTCGTCGTCATCCGTCCGCTCGGCAAGGGACTGGTGATGCAGCAGCTCTACTACCCGAACGAGATCCGCTCGATGGACGAGCTCGACCTCGGCGACGGCGCGGTGAAAGACAGCGAGTTGAAGATGGCCATCCAGCTCGCGGAGATGAGCGCGAGCGACGCGTTCCAGCCCGAGAACTATCGCGATGAAGTGCAGGAGCGCATCCGCGGCCTGATTCAGCGCAAGGTCGAAGGCGAGGAGATCACGAGCGCGCTCGTCGAAGAGCCGCGCGCGCAGGTCATCGATCTCATGGACGCCCTCCGCAAGAGCCTCGGCAGCACGAGCGCGAAGCCCGCGCCGCCGCAGGCGCCCGCCAAGTCCGCGAGCGCGAAGCCGACGAAGATGCCCATCAAGGCGAAGGTGGAGCGGAAGGCCCCGAAGCAGGCGCCACGGTCCGCGAAGACGGCGACTGCGCGGACGCGCGCACGGTAGTCGTCAAGTCTCAAAGTCGCAAAGTCTCAAAGAGCTCCTTTGAGACTTTGAGACTTGAAGACTTTGAGACTTTGGGCCGTACAATCGTCGCGGCATGTCCTACTCCATCCGCGAGGTCTCGGCGATGCTCGGTCTATCGCCGGCCCAGATCCGCGCGTATGCGACGAACGGGTTTCTCGCGCCCGAGCGCGGGCCGCGCGGCGAGCTGCGATTCGGCTTTCATGACCTGATCATTCTGCGCACCGCGGGCGAGCTCACTGCCGCGCAGATTCCGCGGCGTAAGGTGCGTCGCGTGCTGCAGCGACTGCGCGAGCAGCTCCCGAAAGGTCGATCGTTGACCGGCGTGCGCATCACGGCGGACGGCGATCGCGTGATCGTCCGCGACGGCGAGTCGGTCTGGAATCCCGACTCCGGTCAGTCGCTGTTCGACTTCTCCGTCGCCGACCTCGCGGCGAAGGCGGCGCCGCTCATTCATCGCAACGCCGCCGACGCGCGTGAGCGTCCCGCGGACATCACCGCCGACGACTGGTACACGCTCGCGTGCGAGCTGGAGATGTCGGCGGTGCAGGAGGCGAAGGATGCGTACGAGCGCGCGCTCCGCGCCGATCCCAATCACGCCGACGCACACGTCAACCTCGGACGGCTGATGCATGAGGAAGGCGCGCCCGCCGCGGCGGAGCAGCACTATCGCGCGGCGATGGAAGCCGATCCCGAACACGAGACCGCCGCCTTCAACCTCGGCGTCGCGTTGGAAGATCTCGGGCGCATCGACGACGCCGTGCGCGCGTACACGCTCGCGCTCACGCTCGATCCCGAGAACGCCGACGCGCACTACAACCTCGCCGGCATTTACGAAAGGCGCGGCGACAAACAGACCGCATTGCGCCATCTCTCGACATATCGTTCGCTGCTGTCGTGACACCGCCGTCCACATCGCGCCGCCTGGCGTCGCTCGACGCGTTCCGCGGCGCCACCGTCGCGGCGATGCTGCTCGTCAACAATCCGGGGACGAGTCCCGTGTGGTGGCCGCTCGAGCACGCGGAGTGGCACGGCTGGACGCCGACCGATCTCATCTTCCCGTTCTTCCTCTTCATCGTCGGCATCACGACCGAGCTCTCGCGCAAAGATCCGCGGCAGATTCTCAAGCGCGGCGCGCTGATCATCCTCTTCGGTCTGCTGCTGAACTGGTTCCCGTTCTACTGGTGGGGCAAGATGCCGAACGCGACGCTGATGGAGCGCGTCGCCTGGCGCATCGATCACATCCGCTTCCTCGGCGTGCTCCAGCGCATCGGCATCGTGTACATCATCGCGGCGCTGATCGCGTTGCGCGCATCGCGGCGGACGATCATCGCGATCACCATCGTGATCCTCCTCGGCTACTGGGCCGTGCTCACGCACGCGCCGCTCGAGCCGCCGTCCGCCACCCTCGCCGCGCGCACCGATCGCGCGATTCTCGGCATGAAGCACATCTGGTCCATCAGCGAGACGTGGGATCCCGAGGGGCCGATGTCGACGGTGCCGGCGGCGGGGACGGCGTTGCTCGGGATTCTCGCGACGCCGTGGGTGCGCGCGCGCAACCTGCGCATGCTCACGATCGCGGGCATCGCCGGACTCGCGATCGGGTGGGCGTGGGGACGCGTCTTTCCCATCAACAAGAATCTGTGGACGAGCTCGTACGTCGTCTTCACCGCGGGCTTCGCGTGCGTCCTCCTCGCGCTGATGATCTGGATCATCGACGTGCGCGGCGCGAAGAAGTGGGCGACGCCGTTCATCGTCTACGGCGTCAATCCGCTCGTCGCGTTCGTCGGCTCGGGACTCATGGCGCGATTGCTCTCGCTCATCAAGATCGACGGCGTGTCGCTGCAGTCGCTCAGCTATCGCACCTTCTTCGAGCCGTACTTCACGCCGATGTTCGGCTCGTTTCTCTGGGCGATGACATTCGTCCTCGTCTGGCTCGCGATCCTCTGGACGCTCTATCGCCGCGGAATCGTGCTCAAGGTCTGACGCGTTCCTCTCCCGTGCGATCTCTGCTGCTCATCCTCTGTGTAGCGACGGCCGCCTCGGCCGTCGGCGCGACCTACGAATCCATCGAATACGCATCGCCGAACGGCGCGCCGCTGCTGATGGACCTGCGCGTGCCCGACACCGCGGGCCTCCATCCCGTCATCCTCTATCTGCACAGCGGCGCGTGGGTGACAGGCAATCGTTTCGGCGGACCGGCGTTGCGGCAAGTCTCGCGCGGCTACGCGGTGGCGAGCATCGAGTATCGACTGGCACCGGACAACATCTGGCCCGCGCAGATCGAAGACGCGAAGGCGGCGGTGCGCTGGCTGCGCGCGAACGCGGCGCGGTTTCAACTCGACGCGAATCGCATCGGCGTCTTCGGCACCTCCGCGGGCGGACACATCGGCGCGGTCCTCGGCACCAGCGGCGGCGTCGACTCCCTCGAAGGTCTCGCCCTCGGCAACGCGCAGTTCTCGAGTCGCGTGCAAGCCGTCGTCGATCTCTACGGACCGACGGACCTCCTGAAGATCGACGAACAGAAACTGCCGTGCATCCCGCTCGACGGCAACGCCGCGTATCTGCCGCCGTCGCTGCTCATCGGCTGTCCCATCCAGCAATGCCCGGAGAAGACGCGTGCCGCGAGTCCGATGAGCTACGTCACGCCCGACGATCCGCCGTTCCTCATCATGCACGGGCTGCTCGACTGCCTCGTGCCGTACAAGCAGAGCGTCGACCTGCAGCAGTCGCTCGTGAACGCGAACGTGAGCTCGACGCTCGTGCTCATCCCGAACGGCGAGCACGGCGGCCGTGCGTTCGATGAGGCAAAATACACGGCGATGATCGACGACTTCCTCGACCGCCACCTGCGCGACCGCGTCGTCGTCACGAAGCGTCGCGCGGTGCGCCGTTGACGGTCTGCACGAATTGCGGCGTCGACGCCGCGGACGTGTATTGCGCGCGCTGCGGCGAGCGGCAGCCGGGCCATCACGATCTCTCCGTCGCGCATTTCTTCCATGACGTCGTGCACGAGTTCGTGCATCTCGACTCGAAGCTCTTTCGCACGCTGCGCGATCTCGTGACGCGTCCCGGCCTCGCCACCGCCGAGCACTTCGCCGGACGCAAGTCGCGCTACATCCCGCCGCTGCGCCTCTTCCTCACGCTGTTCGCGCTGCAGTTCCTCGCGTTCACGTTCTACAAGCCGGCCGCGATCTACAGCGTCCACACGATGACGACGCTCGACGCCGGCGGACTGCTCGCGCGCAAGATCGAGAAGAAGGCGCAGAAGCACCACATCACGCTCGAGGAGTACGAGCATCGCGTCGACGAGCGGTGGCACAAGAACTACTCGCTGCTGCAGCTCGTGAACATCGCCGGCATCGCGCTGCTGCTGAAGATCGTGTACTTCCGCCGCCATCTCGTCGAGCATCTCGTGTTCGCGGCGCACTTTCTCTCGTTCACGTATCTGCTCTCGCTCGTGTTCGCATTTCCGATCTACGCGATCGTCGGCGTGCATCGCGGGCCGCTGCGCACGACGGTGTCCGTGATCAACATCGTCGTCGCGCTCGCGTACCTGTTTCTCGCGCAGCGCTTCTTCTATCGCGACAGTCCCGCCGCGACGGCACTGAAGACGGCCTTCGTCTCCCTCGGACGCTACGCGATCGGCGGCTTCCTCATCGGCGGCTCGCTCATCGCGGCGCTGATGATGATCGACTGACGCGCCGCAGAATGCGTCCCGGCAGCTCGCCGGTCATCTTCCCGTCGCGCAGCACGAACCTCCCGTTCACGATCACGTCGGACATTCCCTCGGAAAAATGATGCGGATCCTCGTACGTCGAGAGATCGCGCACGCGCGCGGGATCGAAGACGATCACGTCGGCCTTCATCCCGACTTTCAACACGCCGCGATCGGCGAAGCCGGCGCGCGACGCGGCAAGCGACGTCATCTTGCGCACCGCTTCCTCGAGCGTGAGCAGCTTCTCCTCGCGCACGTACTTCGACAGCACGCGCGTGAACGTCGCGTACGCGCGCGGGTGCGCGCCGTCGCTGTCCATGCCCGCGACTACGGCGCCGGAGTCGGAGCCGAAGGCGACCCACGGCTGCACGAGCGCGGTCTTCATGTCCTCTTCACTCAGCGAGAAGAAGATCGCGATCGGCGACTTCGCGTTGCGCTCGAAGAGCCGCAGCACTGCTTCGGCGGGATCGGTGTTCATCTCCTTCGCCAGCACGTCCAGTCGCTTGCTCGGCGCGCCGCGGATGGTCAGCGTCGACGCGCCGTCGCCGCGCAGCCGCCCTTCGCGCAGCTCGTTCGCGATGCGCGTGCGCGCTGCGGGATCTTTGAGTCGCGCGACGAAGGCGAGGTAGCCGCCGTCGAGCGCCCACGCGGGAACGATCGACGTGAGATCGGTCGATGTCGCGGTGAATGGATAGATGTTCGCCGCGATGTCGACGCCGCTCTTTCGCGCGGCTTCGATCTTCTTCACGATCGCCGGCATGCGTCCCCAGTTCGTCTGCCCGCCGATCTTGAGGTGAAAGATGTTGACCGGCACTTTCGCCTCGCGACCGATGCGAATGGCTTCGTCGATCGCGGACTCGATGTTCGTCGACTCGTTGCGCAGGTGCGTCCAGTACGCTCCCGCGACGCGCGCCATCCCGATCAGCTCCTCGGTTCGCGCGAAGCGTCCCGGCGGATAGATGAGCGCACTCGCCAGTCCGACCGCGCCTTCATCGACGGCCTGCTTCGTGATCGCCTCCATCTGCTTGAGCTCTTCCGCAGTCGGTGCGCGATCCGCGTGGCCGAGAACCATCTCGCGCGGATTCGCGGCGCCGACGTAGAAGGCGAAGTTGAGCGCCGAGCCTTTCTGCTCGACGACCTTCATGAACTCGCCGAGGGTGTGCCAGGTGACGCGCGGCCAGCCGGGCGGCTTCGTGCGCTCCATCTCGGCGAGCATGACGTCGTTCTGCGGCCCGGGCGAATGTCCTTCGCCCGTGACTTCCGTCGTGATGCCCTGCCGGATCTTTCCCTCGAGCTTCGGATCGAGCAGCACCGCCGCCTGCGAGTTGCCGAGGAGGTCGATGAATCCCGGCGCGACGACTTGACCGTGCGCGTCGATCGTCGTGGTCGCGCTCGCGTGCGCGAGATCGCCGATCGCCGCGATGGCATCGCCGCGAATGCCGACGTCCGCGCGACGCCGCGCCGCGCCGGTGCCGTCGAGCACGTCGCCATGGAGGATGACGATGTCGTAGTCGGTCTTCGCCGCGGACGGCGCGCGCGACTCAGTCGGCGCGGACGGCGCGGCGCAGGTGAGGGCGAGGAGCGCGAGGAGTGGGAATCGCAATCAAAACTTGTACCGCGCCTCCAACGTGACACTCCGTCCATCGAGGTCGGGCGTGTTCACGCGATGTCCGGCGATCTGCGTGAACTCCGCGGCCAGGCGCACGTTGCGCGGGAGGTCGTACATCCACGTCAGCGTCCACGCGCGGCCGTGCTCGTCGTTCGACTCGGCGGGGGAGAAGTCCCGCTCCTCCGTGTTGAACAGTTCGTAGCGCGCGCTCCAGCGATTGCGGCCGCGCTTCTCCGACACCAGCAGGTACGTCGCGTAAAAGTCCGCCTGCACGAACGCCTCGAAGATACCCATGCCCGTCTTGCCGCGCATGTACTCCGCGGCGACGATGAAGTTGTCGGGGTTGCCGATCTCGGCGCCGAGGAGGTGGAAGCGCGTCTGCCAGGAATACTCGCCGCGATAGAGCTCGCGATCGCCGCGGTTGTCGACGAACGTGTAGAGCAGATTCGCGCGCTGCGGAATCGAGTAGCGCACGCGCGCGGAGTAACCCGGCTTGCCGTCGAGGTCCGTGCCGAAC
The DNA here is from genome assembly GCA_035276365.1 of Thermoanaerobaculia bacterium. Lineage (GTDB taxonomy): Bacteria > Acidobacteriota > Thermoanaerobaculia > Gp7-AA8 > Gp7-AA8 > QHVT01. The sequence continues at coordinate 2,715 of DATELS010000129.1, read as the reverse complement.
GGCTTCGTGCCGTCGTCGCGCTGGCGGAAGAAGAATGTCTGCAGCGATTCCAACGGCGGCAGCGGCAACACCTCGGCATACGTCGTGAGGCGATTGCCGATCGACCAGCCGCGCCAGCCGAGGAGCGTGCCCATCGTGTCGTTGCGCTCGAACGCGGTCGCGCCGAACGTGAGGCCGTGGCCGAGCGACGTCGTGTGGCGATATTGCAGATCGACGCCGACCGGCCGCACCTCTTCGCCGATCCACGTATTCAGCGCGGAGAAGTTGATCGTGTACGGCGACGCCCAAAGCGGATCGCGATTCTCGCGCGAGGTCGGGAGGAAGAACTGTCCCGCGCGCAGTTGCAGCTCGTCGAGCCCGAACGTCGCGCGCGCATCCGCGTACGCTTCGACGACTCCCGCCGACGTGCCGCCGAGCTCCTCGGGATCGCGGCGCGCGGCTCCGCTCACGTGCACGTCGAAGTGCTCGGACGGCGTCCAGTCCGCGCCGATCTGCGCGACGCCGAGCAGCGCATTCTGATCCGCGCCTTCTTCGAGGCGTCCCCAGCCGCCCTCGAGCCACGAGTGCGGTCCGGATGCGTTCACGCCGCGCGCCGCGACGTAGCCGGTGAGATCGAATGTTTGCGCGCTCGCGGAAAGTGCGAGGAGGAGCGTCGCGACGAGGTACCGCATCGCGTGATTATGCGCCGCGCGAGTCGCTCCACAATCCCACGACGTGCTTGCCGTAGTCGACCGTCACCAGAAAGTGCGAAAGCAGTCGATTGCCGATGCGCGGGCGCGTCACGTTCGCGTACTGCACGTCGATCGCGCCGAAGTCGACGCCCGCGAGGCGCACGTGCACGGTGCCGCGACCGCGCGTCTCGCGCGGCAGCACGAGCGTGTCGGGACTCGACGTGTCGACGACTGCCGCGATCTCGTTCCCATTCACGCTGACGTTCACCGCGGGCTCGGCGCGATAGCGGAACACCGCCATCTGCGCGCGCTCCATCTCGTATTTTTGAAACGTGACGATGCCCGCGCGGTAGTCGATCGTGATCGCCTCGTTCTTCCACGCGTCGGCGCCGATGATCGCATCCGCCGTGCCGCCGAGGTCGAGCGCGACAGGGGAGATGCGCACCGCATTCTTCTCGCCCATCTGCAGCGTCGACGCGCGTCCGCCGAGGAAGTGGGGATCGATGGCGGTGCGCGGGGCGGCGGTGCCGAGGAGGAAGCGGCCGGGGCGGTTGTCGAGGCGCACCGTCTGCAGCTCGATCAGGTTCTCGCGCATGCGAAACGCGAGATTCACCTCGTCGCCGATCGGTTCGTTGCGCCACGGCGTCATCCGCGCGCACGAGAGCGTGAATACCACGGCCGCGACCGCGGTTGCTCTCGTTCGCGTTTTCGATAACATACGCCTCCCCTTTTTCGCGGCGGATTCACCGCCGCGCTCCAATCGAAAGGAATCATCGATGTCGAACCTTCCCGAATTTCGTAATGAGGCGCTGACCGACTTCTCGACTCCCGAGAACAAGGCGGCGATGGAGCTTGCGCTCGCCAAGGTCGCGAGCGAGATCGGCCGTGAGCATCCGATCGTCATCGGCGGCGAGCGCATCACCGGACTCAAGACTTTCGACTCTCTCAACCCCTCCCACAAATCCCAAGTCCTCGGCAAGTTTCAGAAAGGCTCGAAAGAGCACGTCGAGCGCGCGATCGAGACCGCGTGGCAGGCGTTCGAGAGCTGGAAGCGCCAGAGCGTCGACACACGCGCGGGACTGCTGCTGCAAGCCGCGAAGCTCATGCGTGAGCGCAAGCACGAGTTCTCCGCGGTCATGATCTATGAGGTTGGCAAGACGTGGGCCGAGGCGGATGCGGACACGGCGGAGGCGATCGACTTCCTCGAGTTTTACGCGCGCGAGGCGTATCGCTACGCCGCCGATCAGCCGATCACGAAGATCGAGGCCGAGGACAATCATCTCGTTTACATCCCGTTGGGAGTGGGCGCGGTCATTCCGCCATGGAACTTCCCGCTGGCGATCATGGCCGGCATGACGACGGCGGCCGTCGTCACGGGCAACTCCGTCGTGCTCAAGCCGTCGTCGGACTCGCCGTGGATCGCGTATCGCTTCTTCGAGCTCCTCGAAGAGGCGGGCATGCCGCCGGGCGTCGTCAACTTCGTGAGCGGCGGCGGTGGTGAAGTCGGCGATCCGCTCATTCAACATCCGCGCATCCGCTTCATCTCGTTCACCGGATCGAAGCAGGTCGGGCTGCACATCAACGAGCAGGCGGCGAAGCCGCGCGATGGGCAGATGTGGATCAAGCGCGTCGTCGCGGAGATGGGCGGCAAGGACGCGATCGTCGTCGACCGCGACACGAAGAACCTCGACGAAGCCGCGTCGGCGGTCGTCGCGTCGGCGTTCGGATTCCAGGGACAGAAGTGCTCCGCGTGCTCGCGCGCGATCATCGACGAGGCGATCTACGACCAGATCGTGCCGATGATCGTGGAGAAGACGAAGAAGCTGCGCATCGCCGATCCATCGACCGCGGACGCGCAGATCGGTCCGGTCGTCAGCGAAAAGGCGATGAAGACGATCAAGCAGTACATCGACAAGGGGACGAGCGAGGGCGGCAAGCTGCTCGCGGGCGGCGAGGTCGATGCGAAGGACGGCTTCTACATTCATCCGACCGTGATCGGCGACGTGACGCCCGACGCGACGATCGCGAAGGAAGAGATCTTCGG
>DATELS010000128.1:0-17511 GCA_035276365.1 Thermoanaerobaculia bacterium | reverse complement strand
GAGCGGACCGCCGGCGTGGACGCCGGCGGTCCGCTTACTTGAACGTTTCGCAGTCGCGCAGTCGTCCTGACTGGAACCCGCGCTGGAACCACTCCATGCGTTGCTCCGACGAGCCGTGCGTGAACGAGTCCGGATTCACCGCGCGTCCCGACATCCGCTGCAGGCGATCGTCTCCGACTGCCGCCGCGGCCGCGAGTCCTTCCTCCACCTCACCCGACTCGAGGATGTTCCGCTGCTGCGTCGAGTTGCCCCAGATGCCGGCGTAGCAATCGGCCTGCAGCTCCAGGCGCACCGAATACTCGTTCGCGTTGCGCTCGTCGCGTTGCATCGCCTCCTGCACACGCGTGGAAGTGCCGAGGAGGTTTTGGATGTGGTGACCCATCTCGTGCGCGATCACGTACGCCTCGGCAAAATCGCCCGGCGCGCCGAAGCGCGAGTGCAGCTCGTCGAAGAACGCCAGATCGAGATACACCTTCCCATCGCTCGGATAGTAGAACGGTCCCGACGCCGCCTGCCCGACGCCGCACGACGTCTGCGTCATGTCGCGGAACAGCACCAGCTTCGCGTGCTGATACTGAATCCCTTCCTTCGCGAGAATGCGCTCCCACGTCGCCTGCGTGTCGTCGAGCACGAACGACACGAACTTCACCGCCTTCTCCTCTTCCGGCGACTGCTGCACGGGAGCGGTCGTCGTCGGGGACTGCTGCGGCGTACCGCCGCTGCCGTCGAAGAAGGAGAAGAAGTTGCGGCCCGTGAGCAGGCTGAGCACGAGCAGGATGATCGCGCCGCCGCAGCCGATCGTCGGACCGCGGCCGAATCCGAACCCGCCGCTCATCCCACGGCGATCTTCGATATCAGAGCTGACTCCGCCAGGTGTCCATCGCATGAGTTCGTGCATAGCACAGGCGAGGCCAGCCGGGGCGCGCGGATAGACTTCGCGCATGCGCATCGCGATCGCCACGCTGATTTTCGCGTCCACTGTTGCCGCTGAACCGGTCGTCATTCGCGCCGCGCGCGTCCTCGACGGCCGCGGACATCTCCTCGAGAACGCCGCGGTCGCTGTCGACAACGGAAAGATCGTCGCGATCGATGAGCATCCGAAGAACGCTTCCCTCGACCTCGGCGACGTCACGCTGATGCCGGGAGGCGTCGACACGCACGTTCACATCGCGTGGCACTTCGACGCTGATGGCCGCTCGCACGACGACGAAACCGATCGCGACGAAACGCCCGCTCAGGCTGCGCTGTACGCCGCGGAGAACGCGTGGCGCACGCTCACCTCCGGCATCACGACCGTGCAATCCCTCGGCGCGCCGATCGACAAACCGTTGCGCGACGCGATCGCGCGCGGCGTGCTCCCCGGTCCGCGCATCCTCACCGCGATCGATCCGCTCTTCGACGAGAAGCTGAGCGTCGACGCGTTGCGCGCGCAGGTCGATCACGCGGCCGACGAAGGCGCGGACGTAATCAAAGTGTTCGCGTCGCAGAGCATTCGCACGGGCGGCGGACCGACGATGTCGCAGGAGCAGATGGACGCCATCTGCGGCGAGGCGAAGAAGCGCGGACTGCGCGTCGCCGTGCACACGCACGGGCCGGAAAGCGTCGCGCGCGCGGTGCGCGCGGGATGCACGTCGATCGAGCACGGCGCGCTCATCGATCAGGCCACGCTCGACCTCATGGCCGCGCACGGAACGTACTTCGATCCGAACACGGAACTCGTCTTCCGCAATTACTTCGAGAACAAGCAGCACTTCCTCGGCATCGGCAGCTACACCGAGGCGGGATTCGCGGCGATGAAGGAGGCGGTGCCGCGCGTGCTCGACGTGTTCCAGAAAGGATTGCGCACGCCGGGACTGAAGATCGTGTTCGGCACCGACGCGGTGGCCGGCGCGCACGGACGCAACTTTCAGGAGCTCGAGTATCGCGTGCGCGTCGGCGGACAAGATCCGATGGCCGCGATCACTTCCGCCACTTCCCTCTCCGCCGCATCCCTCGGACTCGGCGATCGCATCGGCAGCATCGCGCCGGGTTACGAAGCGGATTTGATCGCGGTCGCGGGCGATCCGCTGAAAGACATCGGCGCGCTGGAGCACGTCGTGTTCGTGATGAAGGGCGGAAAGGTGATCGTCAGATCTGGCCGCTAGCGGACGGATAGTCGTCCGCGCGAATCAGAATCTCGCGCGGCTTCGAGCCCTGACTCGGACCGACGACGCCGTTCGCTTCCATGATCTCGATGAGCCGCGCGGCGCGCGAGTAGCCGAGCTTGAGGCGTCGCTGCAGATACGACGCGCTGGCCTGACCGGTGGTCAGCACGACGCGCACGGCCTCGTCGTACTTCGGATCGTCGAGATACTCGATTCCATCCGCGCCGCTCTTCTCCTCGGCGATCTTGGTGATCTCCTCGAGGAACTTCGGCTCGCCCTGATTCTTCTTCACGAAGTCGACGATCTGCACGATCTCCTTCTCCGACACGTACGCGCCGTGAATGCGGCGGATGCGCGCGGTGCCGGGCGGGAGGAAGAGCATGTCGCCGTTGCCGAGGAGCTTCTCGGAGCCCTGCGTGTCGAGGATGGTGCGCGAGTCGATTTTCGACGCGACCTGATAGCTGATGCGCGACGGGAAGTTCGCCTTGATCACGCCCGTGATCACGTCGACCGAGGGACGCTGCGTGGCGATGATGAGATGGATGCCGACCGCGCGCGCCTTCTGCGCGAGCCGCGTCACCGAATCTTCGACGTCCTTCGACGCCACCATCATCAGATCCGCGAACTCGTCGATGATGATGACGATGTACTGCATCGGATCCGGAATCGGCGCCTCATCCTCGGGCGAAAGCTTGCGCGCGCGGCGATGCGCCTCAGGATCTTTCAGCAGCGCGTTGTACTGCTCGATGTTGCGGACGCCGCACTCGGCGAGGCAACGATAGCGGTTCTCCATTTCGTTGACCGCCCAGATCAGCGCGTGCGACGCGAGCTTCGGGTCGGTGACGATGGGATGCAGAAGATGCGGGATGTCTTCGTAGATCTTCAGCTCGACCATCTTCGGGTCGATCATGAGCATGCGCAGTTGCTTCGGCAGCGCCTTGTAGAGCAGCGACACGATCATCGAGTTGAGGCCGACCGACTTGCCGGCGCCGGTCGCGCCGGCGACGAGAAGGTGCGGCATCTTCGCGAGGTCGGTGACGAACGCGTCGCCGTGAATGTCCTTGCCCAACGCGAGGGTGAGCAGCGAGTTCGATGCGGTGAACGTGTCGGTGTCGATGATGTCGCGCAGCGTGATCAGCTCGCGCTTGCGATTCGGCACTTCGATGCCGACGGTCGATGACCCGGAGATGCGCTCGATGCGGATCGACTCCGCCTTCAGCGCGAGCGCGAGGTCGTCCCCGAGGTTCACGACCTTCGCGTACTTCACACCTGCGGAGGGCTTGAACTCGAACGTCGTGACGACGGGGCCGGGGTGATACGCGGTGACTTCGCCTTCGACCGCGAACTCGGCGCAGCGCTCTTCGATGAGGTGCCCGATCTCGAGAAACTTCTTGTGCACCTCGTCGTTGATCTGATCCTGCTGCGGTCCCTCGGCGAGCAGGTTCACGGGCGGAAGGAGATCGTGCGTGAGCTTGGTCTCGCGCTTGCGCGGCTTCGGCGTCGCGACCGCGGGCTTCGGACGTTCGATGACGGCGCGCGGCGCGGGCGTGGCGATGGGCTTGTCGAGATGCAACGGCTCTTCAAACGGCTCGATGTCTTCGAAGTCGATCGGCGCGGGTGGTGGCGCGGGAACCGGCTCCGGCTTCGGCTTGCGATAGAGCTCGAACGGATTCGGCGTCTCCTGCTGCGCGAGCGCTTCCGCCGCTTTGCGCAGATCGGCCTTCGTCACTTTGCGAATTTGAAAGCGTCCCGGTCCCTGCACTTCGCGCACGACGGGACCCGCGACCGGCTGCGAAGTCGGCGCGGGCTCCGCGGTCACGAGCCGCAGCTTCGGCGGATCGAGATGCTTCCGCACCAACGCGACCTTCATCTTCTCTTTGCGACGACGCTCCGTGAAGCGCGCGACGTGCATCGAGATCGCGCGTCCGAGTCCGACGAACCAGCGCTGCATCGCGAGGAACACGGCCGCGAGGCTGATGCGCGTCGCGAGCAGGATGCCGACGAGGAGCGACGTCACGAGCGCGATTACCGCGCCGCTCGTGTTCAGGTTTCCGCGCACCGCGGCGTCGATCTCCTGCCCGAGGTAGCCGCCGGAGGCGATGAGCGCACCGCGGATCCAGAGCTTGCCGAGCGTGAGATCGAACAGCGGCGGCAGCGCGAGCGCGACGATCACGAAGCCGATCAGCTTCGTGTGGAAGTACTCGATGTCGCGGCCCCAGAAACGATTCCAGCCGATGACGAGCAGCGCGGACGGAAAGAGCAGTCCCGCGAAGCCGAAGAAGCTGACGAAGATCCAGGCCAGCGTCGCGCCGTAATAGCCGATCGCGTTGTGAATCTCGGTGTCGGTGGAGGTGTAAAACGCGGAGGAGTCGCGCGGGTGATACGTGAGCAGCGCAGCCGCGATGCTGATCCCGATCGCCACGACGACGATCCCGACCAGCTCCCCGCCCCGCCGGCTGCGAAAGAAATCGACTAGCTGCACCCTTCCCACACTCCCAACACGGAGGGAAGTGTAGCAGATGCGAGTTGGCTCAGTACCGCGGATTCCCCCCAGGCGAGCGATCTTCGCCGACCGTGAAGTCGTCGCTCATCGTCGTGTGGCCGGCGCCGCATTCGGTGAAGGTGCAGAAGTAAAAGTACGTGCCGGATTCGGGGAGTGTGACCGTGCGCTCGGTGGGCGTGCCCGGGAGTGAGCTGATGTCGATCAGCGTCACGCCGCTCGGTGAGACGAGGCGGAAGCCGTGCGTGCCTTCCGATGTCGACAGGATGAACTTCACTTGATCCTTCGCGGCGAGGCCGTCGAGTCCCGTGACCGTGTACTTGAAATTGCTCGCGACGAGTGTGGCCGTGCGTTGCGCGGGACCGCTCGGCGCGGTGCCGGTGTCGGGCGATGCGGTGATGAACGTCGGATCGTCCGAGCCGTTGTCGACGATCGAGCCGTACATGAATACCGGCTGATCGGAGTCGAAGCTGATCCACGAGTCGCCCAGTTCGTGCGTGCCGCCGAAGAAGAGATCGATGCGCTGCGGCGTCATCACGCCGAACGGCTGCAGCGTGAGCGCCTTCGTCACGACCACCGCGTTGCTCTTGTCGTACAGCTTGAACGTCACGTTCGCCGCGACACCGTTCGGATTCGCACCGCCGAGGTTCGTGCGGAACGTGCCGACGCCGGTGGTCGTGCTCTGCTTGAGCTGAATGAGCGCGCCCTTCTTTAGCGCGGCCGTCGCGTCGAGTCCCGGCACGAACTGGCCGAGGGTCTTGTTCGTGTCGACGCGGGCATAGATGCGCTGCGTGGCGATGAAGTCATCGTCCGAGGTCAGGCGCACCGCGCCGATGCCGCCGGCGTGGAATATCTGCGAGACCACGTTGTCGAGGACGACCATCGTCCGCTTCGGCACGTTGATCGTCACCGGCTGCACGCCGCTGTTGTCCCGGTTTTCCTGCAGATACCGCGCGCTGATGACGATGTCTTTGTCGAAGGATGGATTGAGGATGCGCGCATCCGTAAAGAAGTTTCCCACCTCACCGCCGATCGAGAGATAGACGTCCTTGCCGAACGCCGCACCCGCCGCCAAAACGAGGAACAGCCCGACCGCGATTCGCACACGCCGCATGTGAATGGCCTCCGTTGGATAGAGAAATAGGATACGCGGACGTTGACGGCGAACCGGCGACGTTACCGTTTGTTTACGCGGCGGCAGCCGCGCGCTTCACGCCCATGGCCGCGAGCGCTTGCCGCGCGGCGCGCTCGCCGGTCTCGACCGCGGAGTTCATGAAGCCGAACTCGTCCGCGGTGTGCTCGCCCGCGAAGATGAGTCGCCCGTGCGGCTCGACGAGCGCCTTGTAGTAACGCTGATATTCGCCCGGTCGCATGCACGTGTAGCTGCCCTGCGACCACTCGTACGTCGGCCAGATTTGCCGCACGGCTTTGCCCGTGTACGCGCTCGCGACGCCGGGGAACACCTTGTCCGCCTCGGCCACGAAGTCGTGCGCGCGCTCCTGGAGCGGACCCTTGCCGATGACGAGTCCCTGATTGCCGCCGGTGAAGTTCGTGAGGATCGCGTGCGTGCCGCTCTGTCCGCGGCTCGTGTCCCAGCACGCCTGAAACGCGAGATCGGTGAACGTGTACGCCGTGACATTCATCTTCACCCACGGACGCGCGTTGAGGCCGACCATCATCTTCGAGTTCGTTCCGTAGCCCTGGCCGCGAATCGTGTCGCGCTGCACCTGCGTGAGATCGAGCTGGCGGAGATCGAGGTTGCGCATCACCGTCAGCGGAATCGTCGTGACGAGAACATCCGCGGAGATCGTCGCGCTCGCGCCGCCGCGCTTCACCGCGATCTCGAAGCCGCCGTCGATGCGCGTGCGAATCGCCTCGACGACCGTGCCGGTGTCGATCGGCCGCTCGATCTCCTGCGCGAGGCGGATGGGAATCATGCCGTTGCCGCCCTTCGTGCGGAAGCGCTCGTTGCTCTCGCCGAAGATGCCGAACGTGTCCGGAGCCGTGCCGACGTTGCACAACAGATTGAGCGCGCTCTGATGATCGAGCGCGAGGCCGAACTCGCCGACGTATGCGGCCTCCATCACTTCGCGGATCGCGCCGCGGATGTGATTGCGATCGAGCCACTCGGCGACGCTCATGCGATCGAGCGCCTTGCCGCGATCGGTGCCGCTGTTCCACGTCACGTCGCAGTTCTCTTCGTTCGGTCCGACGTCGCGCTGCACGGCTTCGGCGATGGGACGGAACGCGTCGATCCAATCCGCGTCGGCTTTGTAGAGCTTTCCGTCGATGAAGTAGTCGTGGCCCGTCGAGCCGTCGAGATACGCGAGGTCGAGCAGCTCGAGACCGAGGTCGCGCGCGAGATTGCGGATGGCGTGATGGTCGGTGTCGATGAGCTCTCCGCCGAGCTCCGCGACCTGATCGTCGGGAAAGAAGTTCTGCAGCGAGTACATGCGCCCGCCGACGCGCGGCGCGGCCTCGACGATCATCGCGTGCACGCCGCTCTGTTGCAGCCGGTACGCGCACGTCAGTCCCGCGGTGCCGGCGCCGAGAATGACGACGCGCGCGGATTCGTCGGCGCGCGCGACGCGCGGGAACATCAGCGGCGACGCCGCCGCTCCCGCCGCCGCAACAGCGGACGTGCGCAGAAAGCGGCGCCGGCTCCACTCCGCCTCCGCCGCGCGCTCCAGTGCTTCGCTGGTTGGAATGTCCGCGCGCTCGAGCGCACCTGCAACACGCATCGCACGGCGAAGCCGGGAGAAGAGCTCGGTTTTCGGCATGCGCGAATGATAGCGCGCTACCGCGGCGTCACGATCGTCACGTCCTGCGTGCGATTGTTCGTCGAGCTCGCGAACGCCCACCAGCGCATGTTGCTGCTCACCGGCTCGAGCTCGACGCGCAGTTGCCCCTGGCCGCCGGTCGCGAGGATGAGATCGCGGATGATGGTGTTGTCTTCGAAGTAGAAGTGTCCGAGACCTTGCGGGACGCGGATGAGTTGAATCTCGCGCGTGACGACGAGGTCCGGCGTGCCGTCCGCCATCGCCACGTAGCCATTCACGCGCATCGTGCACGTCGTCGCGTCGCCGATGCCGTACATGCGCAGCGTGTAGCGGAAGTTCTGCGGATCGCCGATCGGGATGTCCATGATCTGGATCGGACCGCGGCGCAACTCGCGCTCGCGCACGACCGGCAAGTCGAGTCCGAGGTCTTCGGCTTGCGCGGCTTCCTCGAAGATGCGCAGCGAGAAGTGCAGCTTGTCCGGATCGCTCACCTGCATCACGAAGCCGCCCGAGTACGGCTGCGGCGCGCGGTACACGATCATCTTGTCCGTCCAGAAGCCGCGCGGACACGGATCGGCGAGCCACTGGCACGGCAGGATCGCGCGATCGTTCGGCTCCGCGTAGTAGCCCGTGTTGTAGACCGAGAGATGCGTCGTCCAGTTCGAGCCGGCGTCGCCGGGGCCGGCGTACCAGAGCGGCACGAGCACGAGCTCACTCGCGGCGAAGAGCGGGAGCGCGGCGGCGGAGAGGAGGAAGACGAGGAGGAAGAAGATCAAGCGACGCATGACTGCACCTCCGTCATGCGATCGTAGCATAAAGTTATTGCGGCGGTTTGCGATCCTCCGCGAACCGGTACGCCTCGATTTCCTCCCACCGATTCGCGTACTCCTGCTGCGCCGTCGTGACGTTGTCGGCGACGTTCAGCGCGCCCGCGCGGAGGTAGCGCACGCGGAACAGGCGACGCTCGCGGTCGAGCGTGAGCACGGGCGGCTCGGGCGCATCCAGTTGCAGCGCCTGCACCGCGTGCACCGCTTCATGACGCCACGTGTGCGTCTCTGCGCCGCTCCATACTCCCGGAAAGATGCCCCACGTGTAGCCATGGAAGACGACGCCGCCCTCCCCTCGCTCCGGATCGCGCGTCTCGTACCAGAGCATGCCGTCGCGGATGTCGACGTCATCCGCGTCCGCGAAGGCTTGCAGCAGGTAGCCCGTCTCCGCGGCGGAGAGGTCGACGTCGGCGAGCGACTCGCGCGAGCGATCGAACGGAGTCGCGACGCGAATGCGCAGCGGTCCGAACGTGTAGCCGATGCGCGAGAGCGGATGCTCGCCCGCGGTCGTGTTCTCGATGAGCGAGTTCGCCGCGTTGGCGACGAGCCAGCCCTCGGTGATGTCGCCGCGTCCCGCGAGACGCTTGGCCTGATAGAACGCCGTGCCGGCGATCGCGCCCGCGGTGAGGCAGCGCACGACGCGCAGATGCTTCTGAATCGCGCAGCTCGCGAGCGTGACCAGCGCCGTCGCGCCGACGTTCAGCGTCGCGATCTTGCGGCGATCGGCGGCGAAGACCTGCGCGCCGAGGACAAACGTCAGGGCGAGCGCCAGTGCAAGCGCAACGAACCGGCGCATCTCTAGAAGAGCGCCGGCTCCTGATACGTCCCGAAGACGTCGCGCAGCGCGTCGGAAATCTCGCCGACCGTCGCGTACACCTTCACCGCGTCGATGATGTGCGGCATCGTGTTCTCGTTCGGATCGGCGGCCGCGTTGCGCAGCGTCTGCAGCGCGTCCTCGACCTTCTGCAGGTCGCGCTCGGCGCGGACTTTGTTCAAGAGCGCGATCTGCTCGGCCGTCACCGACTCGTCGATGTACAGGATGTCCATCGGCTCTTCCTGCTCGAGCTGATACGCGTTCACGCCGACGACGACCTTCTCGCCCGAGTCGACCGCGCGCTGGAACTGATACGACGCGTCCCAGATCTCGCGCTGCGGGAAGCCGGCCTCGATGGCCTCGACCATGCCGCCGAACTGATCGATCTTCTCGATGTAGTCGAAGCAGCCCTGCTCCATCTTGTTCGTGAGCTCTTCCATGAAGTACGAGCCGCCGAACGGATCGACGGTGTTGATGACGCCGGACTCGTGGGCGAGGATCTGCTGCGTGCGCAGCGCGATCCGCGCCGACTGCTCGGTCGGCAGCGCGAGGGTCTCGTCGAGGGAGTTCGTATGCAGCGAGTTCGTGCCGCCGAGGACGGCGGCGAGCGCCTGCACGGTGACGCGGACGATGTTGTTGTACGGCTGCTGCGCCGTCAGCGAGCAGCCCGCGGTCTGCGTGTGGAAGCGCAGCATCCATGAGCGCGGGTCCTTCGCGCCGTAGCGGTCGCGCATGACCTTCGCCCACACGCGGCGCGCGGCGCGGAACTTCGCGACCTCTTCGAAGAGATCGTTGTGCGAGTTGAAGAAGAAGGAGAGGCGCGGCGCGAAGTCATCGATGTCCAGTCCCGCGCGCATGCCGTACTCGACGTACTCCATGCCGTCGCGCAGCGTGAACGCGAGCTCCTGCAGCGCCGTCGATCCCGCCTCGCGGATGTGATAGCCGCTGATCGAGATCGTGTTGTACTTCGGCACGCGCTCCGCGCAGAACTTGAAGATGTCGGTGATCAGCCGCATCGAGGGACGCGGCGGATAGATGTACTCCTTCTGCGCGATGTACTCCTTGAGGATGTCGTTCTGCAGCGTGCCGGAGATCTTCTTCCAGTCGTAGCCGTTCTTCTCCGCGACGGCGAGGTACATCGCCAACGCGATCGGCGCGGTGGAGTTGATCGTCATCGAGACGGTGACGTCCTCGAGGTTGATGCCTTCGAAGAGCGTCTCCATGTCCGCGAGCGTGTCGACGGCGGTGCCGCACTTGCCGACTTCCCCCGCGCTGTAGTGATGGTCAGAGTCATATCCGTACAGCGTGGGCAGATGGAAGGCCGTGGAGAGGCCGGTCTGTCCCTGCGTCAGGAGGTACTTGAAGCGCTCGTTCGTGTGGCGCGCGGTGCCGTAGCCGGCGAACTGGCGCATGGTCCAGAGCCGCCCGCGATAGCCGGTCGGATGGATGCCGCGCGTGTAGGGGAACTGTCCCGGATACGCGATCTCGTGAAAGTCCTGCTCCGCGACGTTGAGCGGCGTCGCCAGCGGATTGATCTCCATGCCGCTGACGGTCGTGTAGTCCTTCTTCCAGTACGGCTTTTTCGACAGGACGGGATCGAGGACGTCTCGGCGCCACTGCGCCTCTTCCTTCTGCACGGAGCCGAGGGACTCGCGCGAGAAGAGGGAAAGCTGCTCGGGCGCCGCGGCAGGCGGCATCCCGGGCGCGACGGCGGAGTTCGTGCGGACGTCAGCTTCGTTGCGGCTCATCGGTTCTCTCCGGATTCAGACTATACGACGGCGGAACTTTCGCGAGAAACGCGCCAAGGCCTTTCTGCGGCTCGCCGATGGCGAAGAGCCGCGCGAACTCGGCGCGCTCGAGGGCGTCGCCGCCGCGCATGCGGATGAGAGCGGCGGCGGAGTCGAGTGCCATAACGCTGCGCCCGCGCATCCATTCCTCTCTCCATGCTGCAGGCTCGGCATCGGTGATCTCGTCGACGATCTCGTCAGCGCGCGCGCCGCGCACCTGCCAGCGCAACGCACCGCGCCCGAGCCGCCACGCCACCGCAGCCCACGCCTCCGGCGTCTCGACGATCAGCGTCGCATCGCGGCGCAGCACGGCGTAATCAGCGAAGAGCAGGTTGGCCGCGGCCGCGCCGCGCACCTCGCCTTCTCCGTACGCGACGACGCAGTCGCGGCGATCGAGCAGTTCCTGAAGCGCGATCGCGCGCAGGTCCGCGGGCGCGAGAAACCACATCAGCGAAACATCGAGAAGACGCGATCCATCACGCCCTCGTCATGCTTCTCGAGCTGCTCGAGCTCTCCCTTGTCGAGGAAGACGCCGCCGCAGTGCGCGCACTGATCGACTTTCACGCCGTGCAGCGCGATCTCCGCGAGGTCGTTGCCGCACTTCGGGCACTTCATCCAGTGCGCCTTCTTGAGATGCTCTTTCTCTTCACTGGACCGCTTCGCGGCCTGCTCCGTCGCCCACTTTTTCCTCCGCTCCAGCTCCTGCTTCGCGAAGTACTCATCCTCGGCCCGGCTGGGCTTTTCGTATTCCGACATCGTGTTCCTCCCGACAACATCATTTCTTTTTTGCGACCAGAATCAATCCCGGTCCGAATGGGATCCAGCCGAACAAGCCGTCGAGCGCGAACACGGCGCGTACGAGCTTGACGAGCCCGCGTGCGCGACCCGCGCGCGCGACCGACTGCAGCGCCGCATCCTCGTCCACGCGCAGCCGCGCGCGGCGCTTGTTCATCGGCAGGAGAAAGAGCGTGTCGTACGCGAGCACGATCGGAAATCCCCAGTACGCCGCCTTGGCGATGGCGAGGCGCGCGCTCTCGAACATCGAGACGAGCTGCGCGCGCGAGTAGCGGCGGCGGTGCTCGTAGTAATCGTCGGACGCGCTCCACAGACTCTGCAGCGCGGGCACGGTGGCGATGCACGTGCCGCCCTCGCGAAGCACGCGTCCGATCTCGCGCGCGGCCGCGGCGTCGTCGTCGAGATGCTCGAGCGTCTCGCCCGTCGTCACGCCGTCGAACGCGCCGTCGCGGAACGGCATGCGCGTCATGTCGCCGACGACGACCGGCACGGTCGACGTCTTCTTCACGTGCAGCGCGGCGTCGAAGGAGTAGTCGATGCCGATGACGCGATAGCCGCGCTGCTGCATCCGCCCCGCGAGCTGGCCCAGTCCGACGGCGCCGTCGAGAATGCGCGCGGGACGCGGAAGACGCTCGACCTCGCGCACGATCATCGCGAGCCGGTGCTCGTGCCGCGGGCCGAACATCTCCGGCTGAGTCCCCCACGCGTGCGTCGACGTTTGCGGCGATGTCGTCATGCGCGACAGAGGGTATAGGATTATTGTCTGAAACGGAGGCATGCTAAGCTGCGGTCGAAAAACCCTTTCATCATGGGGAGGAGGCGGGAGATGCGGGTGCGATTTTTAACATTCGCGGCGCTGACGCTGCTGCTGGCGATGCCTCTGTCAGCCGGCGTCGTCGACTTTACAGCGACGGGAACTTTCGAAGGAAAACCGGTGTCGTTCCACCGGGAGGGAGACTCGTTCTTCTTCGAGGCCTTCACGCTCTCGACGGACCTCGGGCTCGAGTACGATCTCGCGCTCAACTTCGGCAGCAACCAGGGCGGGGACAAATTCCGCTGGGAGCTCGAGTTCATGGCGCCCGAGGGATTGGAGATCAAGCCGGGCACGTACTCGAATCCGAGCCGCGACACTTTCGCGCGCGGCGCGTTCGCGTACATGAAAATCCTCGCCGGCGGCGCGGACGTCTTCCACTGCAACGGCGACGAGCCGACCGCGGGCCGCACGTTCACGATCTCCTCGCTCGACAGCATCCAGGAGACGGGTCAGGTCAACTCGTTCGTCGCGACGTTCAGCGAGAAGTGCGGCGACAACACGCTGAACGGGACGGTTCGTTACGGCCGCACCGCGCTTCCGACCGGTGACGGCGACGGCGGCGATGACGGCGGCGGCACGTCCACCGGACCGCCTCCGGTGCCGTTCCAGATCCAGCTCCCGTCCGACTTCGACACGCAGCCGCTCGTGCTGACGAACTCCGGCGCGCAGACCGTGAACTTCAAAACGGCGGTCGATCTCTCAACCTTCAACAACGACCTCCACCTCGCGGTCGTGACGGATGCGACGGACACGGAAGACTTCCACGCGACGGTGACGCCGTCGACGATCGCGGCGCCGGGCAACGGCGACGCGAAGCTGACGATCACGACGGGACCGATGACGTTCCCGCGCGTGTATCAGGTGATGCTCACGGCGACCGCGGCCGAGCAGGTGTTCTCGCGCACGTTCCTCGTCCATGTGATGTGCGATCCCCCGACCATCCTCGGCATCAACCAGCCGAAGAGCGTCACGGCCGCGAACGGATCGCAGGTGACGCTCGAGGTGAAGCCGACCGGCTCCGGCCCGTTCTTCTACCAGTGGTACAAGGGCTTCCCGGGCATGACGCGCAATCCGGTGCTCGCCGCGAACGAGTCGAAGCTGATCTTCACGACGCGCGAGAGCGCGACATACTGGGTGCGTGTGTCGAACGCGTGCGGCTCGGTGGACAGCAACCCCGTGACGGTGACGACGACGGGCACGCTCGTCGGACCGGCGCGGCGCAGAAGCTAGCGACTCTCCTGCTCGCGTAGCGGCGAACGCGCCGCTACGCGAGCATCTCGCGCAGCGCTCCCGGCGCGCGCTCGATGGCCTCGTTCAACCGATCCGCATCCTTGCCGCCGGCCTGCGCGAGATCGGGCTTGCCGCCGCCCTTCCCTCCCACGATCGGCGCGAGCTTCGCGATGAGCGTGTTCGCCTGCACGCGATCGAGGAGGTCTTTCGTGACCGCGGTGAGCAGCGTGACCTTGCCGTCGCTGGCGGTGCCTAGGACGACGACGCCGCTCTTGATCTTGGTGCGGAACGTGTCGGCGAGATTGCGCAGATCGCCGCCGCTGACGTCATCCACGCGCCGTGCGACGAGCTTCACACCCGCGACGTCGACGGATTCGTCCGATGATTGCGTGCCGCCCGCGGCTCCGCTGGCGAGACGCGCCTTGAGCTGCTTGATCTCTTTCTCGAACTGCTTCTGCTTTTCCTGAAGCTGCCGGTGCAGATCATCGACGCTCGTTTCCACTTTGCGGAAGTGCTCGAGCGCACCGCGTCCGGTCAGCGCTTCCATGCGGCGCACGCCGGCGGCGATCGAGCGATCGCTGACGATCTTGAACAGGCCGATGTCGCCCGTGCGGTTCACGTGGCATCCGCCGCAGAACTCGCGCGAGTAGTCGCCGGCCGCGACGATGCGGACCTGTTCGCCGTACTTCTCGCCGAACATCGCCACCGCGCCGCTCTTCTTCGCCTCTTCGATCGGCATGACGGTCTTCGTCACTTCGAGGTTCGCGCGAATCTTCTCGTTCACCGCGTCTTCGATCTGCTGGATCTGCTCGCCCGTGAGCGGCTGATGCCACGTGTAGTCGAAGCGCAGACGATCGGGCGCGACGAGTGAGCCGGCCTGCTGCACGGTGGGTCCGAGGATGTCCTTCAGCGCTCTGTGAAGAAGGTGCGTGGCCGTGTGGTTCGCCGTCGTGTCGAGGCGCTGCGGCACGGGCACCGACGCGCGCACCTTCGTGCCGACCGCCAGCGAGCCTTCGTCGACGCGCACGCGGGAAACGATCACGTCGCCGAACGGCTTCTGCGTGTCGAGCACCGTGGCACGTCCGCCCTCCCACTCCAGCGTTCCGGTGTCGCCGATCTGTCCGCCCGACTCCGCATAGAACGGCGTCGGGTCGATGACGACGTCCCCTTCACTGCCGTGATGCACGACGTCGCGTGCATCGCCGTCCACCACGATCGCCTCGACGACGGAAGGGACATTCAGTTCGTCGTAGCCGACGAAACGGACTGGCGGTCTGTCGGCGAACAACTGTCCGTTCGCGCTCATGGCGAACTTCGAGCCGGCCTTCGCCTTTTTCCGCGCGTCGGCCATCATCTGCTCGAAGCCTTCGCGATCGAGACGCACGCCTTCTTCTTCCGCCATCTCGGCGATGAGATCGATCGGAATGCCGTACGTGTCGTACAGGCGGAAGACTTCCGCGCCGCCGAGGGTGGTCTCGCCGCGATGGCGGACATCGTCCAGTACTTGACCGACGCGCTCCATGCCCGTCGTGAGCGTGCGCGAGAAGCGCTCCTCTTCTGCTTCCAGCGTTTTCAGCACCGCTTCGCGGCGCGCGTGCAGCTCGGGATACGCGTCACCCATCGACTCGATCACGGCGTCGACGAGCTGCGAGAGCAGCACTGCACTCGGAAGCTTGCGGCCGAAACGAATCGCGCGGCGAATGATGCGGCGCAGCACATAGCCGCGTCCCTCATTCGACGCGATCACGCCGTCGCCGATGAGGAACGTCGCCGCGCGCGCGTGATCGCACAGCACACGCACGGCGGTGTCGAGGTCGTCCTCCATGTCCGCCTTGTACGCGTATCCGCTGATGCGCTCGATCGCCTTCTTGATCGGCGCGAACAGATCGATGTCGTAATTCGTGTGCGCCTTCTGCATGACCGAGGCGATGCGCTCGAGTCCCATGCCCGTGTCGACGGACGGCGCGGGCAGCGGATGGAGCACGCCGTTCTCGTCGCGGTCGTACTGCATGAAGACGAGGTTCCAGATCTCCATCGTGTCGTCGCCGGGACCGTTCACCAGCTCCGCGACGTTCTTGGACAGATCGTCGCCGCGGAAGTAATGGATCTCCGAGCACGGTCCGCACGGACCGGTGTCGCCCATCTGCCAGAAGTTGTCCTTCTTGCCGAAGCGCAGCACGCGCTCCGGCTTGGCTCCGTCCTTCACCCACAGTGCCGCCGCCTCTTCGTCCGCGGGCACGTTGTCGTCGCCTTCGAACACGCTGAACCAGAGGCGCTCGGGATCGAGGCCGTACACGTTGACGATGAGGTCCCACGCCAGGCGGACCGCGTCTTCCTTGAAGTAGTCGCCGAACGAGAAGTTGCCGAGCATCTCGAAGAACGTGTGATGGCGCGCGGTGCGTCCGACGTTCTCGAGGTCGTTGTGCTTGCCGCCGGCGCGCACGCACTTCTGCGACGTCGTCGCGCGCGAGTAGTCGCGCGGCTCGCGGCCGAGGAAGACGTCTTTGAATTGGTTCATCCCGGCGTTCGTGAAGAGCAGCGTCGGATCGCCCGCGGGAACGAGCGAAGAGCTGGTCACGCGGCGGTGTCCGTTCTTCTCGAAGTATTCGAGGAAAGCCTCACGAATCTGGCTGGTCGTCAGCAACCTGGGTCTCCTTCACGGCCTGCGTCACGAGCGCGGCATCGTAACCTTGATTCAACAGATAAACGCTCAGTTTGTTTCTGCCTTCGCTCGTGCGCAGAAACTCCGCGCCGTGACGCCGGACGAGCTGCCGCGCGCGCCGGTCGCACAGCGCGCGCAACGCCTCGCGCTCGCGCTCTTCGTCGACGTTCTCCGCCACCGCCTGCGATGCCGTGTCACTGTCGACGCCCGCCGCGCCGAGCTCGCGCAGAATCCGCTTTCGCCCGACCTTCTTCGACGCCCGCGTGCGCACGAACGCGCCCGCGAAGCGCTCATCATCGAGCCACTTCTCGCGACGCAGTCTGTCGATCGTCGCGTCGATGACCTCGCGCTCGTACTTTTTCGCGCGCAGCTTGCGCCGCAGCTCCGCCTCGCTGTTGAAGCGATAGTTGAGGATGCGCATCGCGGCGATGTAGCAGCGCTCGAGCTCCTCCTGCATCGCGGCAGTGTATCCGTGTGCGCGCGTTTTGCACCGCACGCAAAATCGTGCGGAGGTGTTCATGCGAACCGGTTCCCGCACGCCGATCCTCCTCGTCTCGGCGTGCCTCCTTCTCCTCCTCGGCGGCTGTGAATACGTCAAGCTCCTGCGACCGAAAGTCCTGAAGCAGCTCAACCCGCGCGTCGTGCGGCTCGTCAACGAGCTGCCCGAGGTCGACAAGCCGAACGAGGCCATCGTCGGACGTCTCTTCGCGCATGGCGGGCTCTCTCACGCGAAGGAAAGCAGCGATGGCGTCTTTCACGACCGCATCTACGTGCCGAAGAATCAGTACATCTGGTATCCGGCCATCGTCGTCATGAAACACGGCGGCGATCTCGAGCTCGAGTTCTCGAACGACGACGTCGTGACGCACGCCGCGTTCGTGCCGAGCGACGGCGATCGCCAGGTCGTGATGCTGCCCGTCGGACAAGCCGGCAAAGTGCGCGTGACGCTCAATCAGCCCGGCCTCTACTGGTTCGGCTGCCCGATCTCGAATCACGCGGGACGCGGCATGCTCGGTCTCGTCATCGTCAAAGGCGACACGCCACCGGAAGCGCAACTCGATCGCCCGAAGCAGCCACGCCCGTAACGAGGTGCATGCGATGAAGACGACTCTCTCCGTCTCGTTCTCTCTCTTGCTGGCGTTTGCGTGCACACACTAT
>DATELS010000127.1:0-9935 GCA_035276365.1 Thermoanaerobaculia bacterium | reverse complement strand
GAGCTGCATTGCGAGCATGGACCTGAAGGTCTTCGTGACGGACGCGATGTGGTAGAGCGTGTCCGGCGTGGCAGGCACGCGGTGCTCGAGGTCGGCGAATCCGAAGCCGCGCGTCCAGAGAACTTTCTGGTCTTTGACGATCGCCGCGGACAGGCCGGGGATCCGCAGCGTCTGCCGGAGTTGATCGACGTCGCGCTCGAAGCCCTTGACACGATCGGCAGTCGTCGTTGCGCACGCGGTGAGCGCGAGTGCCAGTAGGACCGGCGCGAGCCTGTTCATAGGAGTCCTCCGAACGCATAGACGGGAGGGCGGGGGTGGGGTTAGTGGGAGGATGAGCCGTCCGATGATTTTCCGTGCGTTCGAGGTTCAAAGCTGAGCCGCTGCGATGATGGTGCTCATTATCTGTCGCCCGGTGCCAGAAGTGATTCCAAAACCGGCTTGGCCCGCGACCAATAATCATCCCACGAGACAGCGTCCATGGTTCCAGCGTCGCGGCGCAGCTGATTCACAAGATCGTATGGTCCGAGTCCGGCCGAGTCAGGCAACGAAAAGATGAAGCTCTCGGCTTCGAAAGCAACCGCGTATTTTTTGAGAGCAACTGTATGCTCATCGTCGGGATAAGCGGCTCTGCGGAGGGCACCCGCCGCGAGCCAGTATGGAACTTCGGCTCCCACGGTGGTGTCGTCCCAATAACATCCGCGGGAAACCGATATGGCGCCGTCGTCTTTCATCATGTGCCGGAGCTCAGACAGCTGACTGACAGCGTCCAGCCGACCCAGGATCTCCACTCCGTACATTCTGCTTCCTGGCTGTTCGTCCGAGAGGAGGTCCACGGCTACCGGCACAGCAAAGCCACCCAATGCGAGTACGCTCTCGACGGCCTGCCGTGGTTTTGACTTTGGGTGGATGGTTCCAGGCGAGGTCAATCCAACCGCGCCGCTGTCGTAGTGTTTTTGATGGACCAGTGGCAGAGATGCGTCAGTTGCCTTGCGAAGGTCGGGCTCGAGAAGTTGCCAAAGTCTCTCGTACTTACGAACCTCACCTGGCGTGACCGTCTTCTTCAGCATCAGGTCCAGCACGATTCTCAGCCGTTCGCGGAGAATATTGTCCCTGGTGCGCGCGAGCGTATTTAGCTCAGGCAATGCCTCCGTGCCGGCATGCGCAACGTAAACTTGAGCGATGAACGACTCGGCACGATTTGCAGATCGGAGTCTCTGCGTCCACGCGTTCACCGAGTCGTCAGCGTGGGCGGTGCTGACGATAGATACGATCGCAAGTGCGGACAGAACTCGTGTTTTCATGTCGCTTGAACCATCCAACGCCGAACTATCCCAATCTCCGTATCCGCGTGCCTAATTCACCGATAACTCGAGGCCACTCGCGACATGATCCACAAAAAGACGTGTCCCGTCGGTGAATTCGATGCCGAGCTCTCCAGGACGATCGCGCCAGATCTGCTTGACCGTTTTGCCAGCGACAAAACGCGCGAGCGCACGGGCTTCGCGGGACAGGTCGCCTTCCGTGGTCGCGACGCGCGGTCGGTTTCCGCTTCGATGACCGCGGCATAAGCGAAGCCAGAAATCTTCATAGTGCATGATCGACTCGTGCTTCGCGCGCCAGTGCGCGTCGATCCCTTCCCACCCCAATCCCGCGAATGAATGGCCGCACTCGGGGCAAACACGAGTGCCCTCCATCGGAGTGCCCGCGCGACATGAGGGGCAAAGCTGGTTGGTCTCTTCCATGTTGGTATCCGTCGGTGTCGACTCCTATGGCGAGTTGGAAGGCGCCGTCGAAGCCCACACTTCAACAATGAAGTAGTTGCCCGGCTCCGGCTGCTCTTCAGCGCATCGTTTCGCAACTTCGAGTGCTTCGACGTAACTATCCAGTAAACACCGTTGGTTGACATGAATTTCTGTCGCGAGCGTGCTGCATGACAACGGCGAACATTCAAACGTTACGGACTCTCCTCGGCTGACGACATCGTAGCCGAGGAATTCAAAACTCGATGGGATCGGCTCCGGATGAATCTCCGGCAGTTCGAAGAGATGCCGGCCTCCGTCCGGGTCGTAGTAGATCGGAGCGGCGCGATAGGCGTACACGCGAAAGCGGTCACGGTGACGTTTCGGAACCACCGACTCAGCGAGTTGAGCCGAGTCATAGAGAAAGAAGTCGTTGTGTTTCCACTCGTCGATCCAGCCTTCGGGTTCCTGCGCGATGCACCCGCTCACGCTACAAATTTCATCAACGGGCGCCGGAAACCCCGCAGGACGCGGCGTGATTCTCTTCGCCATGTAACCTAAGAGGAGCGGTTCCACTTTGTGTCCGTCAATCACCGATCTTCGATCCAAACAATTCCGGCAATCGAGGACGTCGGTATCTCGTAACGGGTCGGCGTATCACGATGAGCGCGTCGACCCTCAGCTCTCGGGGTCGTACCCGAACTCGCGGAGTTCCTGCGAGCAGCGGCAGGCTTCAGCGATCTTCGCGGCCCATTGGACTGCGGCTTCGCGTGACGGGAGTTCCAGGACACAGAAGCCGCCGTCGAACTCCCGGGTCTGCGGGTAGGTTTCGTTCGTGACGGAGCCGTCGGCGGCGACCATCAGCGGCGACACGTCCTCGTTGATCCCACCGCCGAACACGTAGACGCCGGCATTCTTCGCCTCCCGTATGACCGCGCGTGCCGCTTCGCCGACGGCAGCCATGTCTTCGTCGGAGATGTCCATCGCCGATGCGGGGAAAGAGACCAGGTACTTTGTCAACGTTCGATCCTCCGGTGTGAGGTTGAGAATTCGATGCGAGGTCACGCGATCGTCGATCAAGTATGTGGGATGTTCGCATCCGAAATCGACGTGTGAGACCAGGTTGTGGACGATGAAGTCCGAGCCTCGGGCCTCGACGTACGTCTCACAGAGACGATCCGTAAAGTACCGGTATTCGCGTGGAGGCTCAAAGCCGTGAAAATGGTGCGTGATTCGTCAGGGCTACGGCGAAGCTGAGCGCTTCCGAAGCAACAACATATCGGGAGAGCGTCATGAGGAAACCGCCCATGTCCATAGATGACGTCGTCAGACCCGACGCCGGGCCGGTCAGCGAATGAACACACCGCGATTGGTCGCGTTCATCCCGATCGTCGTACAGCGCGCTGCTGGATTCGTAAAGACACCAAACGAAACCTCATGCGCGGAACTGGTTTCCGCTGAACTTGGGGCACGCCGGCATAGGCAGCGAAAGCGACGATGAACACGGCGAATGTACGCATGAGGATGTCCAAGGCCTGAGCCGCTTCGGCCCACGCAAAGGACGGTGCGAGTAAGCGTATCAGACGCTGGGCCGAAGTCGGCTCCAACGCGGAGTTGGAGGTCAGTCACGTGCGGCGTGCGACATGCCGATTAACCCACGGGCTCGACGTCTTTCGGGAACTGGCTGAACAACGGCCACTGCTCTTCGGAGATCTCTTCGTTCTGGTCTCGGGAATGCCACGCTCGATTCAAGTGGGCGTATACATGGCCAAGCTGAATAGAGAAGGCTATCTCCTCACCTTCTCCTGCTTTCACCAGTTCATCGATCAGATCAGTGAGATGTTCTCTCGCTTCATCCAACTCGGTGATCCATCGGGCCCAGGCGACGTAGTTGTCCTTCGCGTTGATCATGATCGAGGTGCAACTAGACCATCGCGGTGATGTAGTGCCGGCGTTGGTCGCGAGTGAGCCCTGCCGACGCGCCTTGCGTAGACGGGTCAGAAGAAGGTGAAAGGGCACGATCTTCCGTGGGGAGTCTTTGGGACTGAACTCCCATGAGACACGCCTCGCACCGGCGTTGAACTTACGTCGATTGTTGATTCGTATCTTCTTTCCGCTGCGTGCGTACGGTCTCATTCTCTTGAGTCTAACGTCCTTCGCGTTCATCCGCGCGGCCGGTTCCGCGGGCCGCGTCGGCGGAGTTGGGCGGTAGTCACTTCACGAGGTGAAAGGCGGGGTCGCGAAGCCAGCCGTGCATGAAAGCGACATCGCCTACATGTGCAAACAGTCGTCGACCCTCGACTTCGTAACGGATCTCAGCGAGTTTTCCGTGTACGACGCGTGCAACACCCAAGGCGCCATTGAAACCGATGATGCCGCCGAAGTGTTGCGCCAGATAAACGGCGAGCTCGCCGAGGACTCGGTGATCGACTCGGTCATTGCACATTGCGCCGACAGAAATGATTGCGGCCGGCACGAAGCCAAACGAAGATTGAAGAGATTCGCCCTCGCCTTCTTCGAAGAGCGGGTCTTCAAAGCCAGCGACAAGCGGTCTGCCGCCTTCGCCTGCTTCGACGGTGCCACCAATCGGTATCGTGGTTTCAACGTGAAAGTCAGCAGCCGAGGTATTCGATGAGCCCAGCGTCTTTGCCAGATCATCGAGCGCGGCGAAGTCGCTTGCGTCCGGTTCGTACGGCAAGAGTATCGTGATGCTCGGTCCCATTCATCCGTCCCTTAAACCTCAATCCTCCCCACCACCACATTCCCCGCCCCGCGGTACTCCAACTCATCGAAACTGAGCCGACGCGCGATCACGATCCCCCGTCCGTGGGTATCGAACACGCGACCGGGGTCGGGGTCGAGGTAGCGTTGGAAGTCGAAGCCGGGGCCGTCGTCGCGGATCGTGATGCGGATTTCCTGGTCGTCGCGTTCGAAATGCACGTCCACTGATTTCGCCGCGTGTTCGGGGAGGGCGAGGCGGCGTTCCAATTCGTCGTACCACGTGCCGAGGGCATTGAGCTCCGTTTTCTCCTCGTATGTAATGCCGAGGTTTCCGTGCTCTACGGCGTTCACGATTAATTCAGTGAGGCCGACGACCGTATTGACCGGATCGGGACACAGGCCGGCCAACAATGTGCCGACATCGCGTGCCTCATCGATCGTGCGCAAATTGAACCGCGCGGCGCGCAAGAGCGTCGTCGCGGTTGCCGCGCGACGTGTCACCGCCTGCAATTGCTTATACATCACCCGGTCGCGCGCGGCCGTCGCCACCACCGTCATCAGCATCTCGCTGTCGTACGGCTTCGTCAGGTAATAGAACGCGCCGGCGCGCATCGCCTCGATCAGATCCGCGCGCGAATCCGACGCCGTCTGCAGAATCACCGGCAGCGACTTCAGCTCCCCGTGCATCTTCATCCACTGCAGGAGCGGCACGCCGCCGAGGCGCGGCATCGTGCGGTCGAGGAGCACCACGTCATAGCGCCACGGGTCCGCCTCCAGCAGGTGAAACGCTGCCACGCCGTCCTCCGCCGTTTCCAGCGCGTAGTCCTCTTTCGACAGATAGGCGAGGAGCAGTTCGCGGTCGTGCGGATTGTCGTCCACGATCAGAATGCGCGACTGATTGGATGTCATGTCCGAACCCTGAGGATGATGATACGCGGATGACAGGGTAAGATCATCGCTCTCCCCATGGTCAAGATTCCGATCGTCGATCAGGTCATGTCGCTGGTCCGCAAGTCCGGCGACGTTGGCGGGCGGCGCGTCGTCGGACGCGAAGACCGGCTGCGTACCGGTTTCGATCAGGCGCCGATCGGCGTCGCCTTCGCCACCGCGGACGGGCAGTGGCTCTACGTCAACGATCGCTTCCTCACCGCCGTCGGCTACTCCCGCGCCGACCTCGGACGCATCAGCTTCGCCAGCATCACGCACGAAGACGACGCGAAGAAAGAGACCGCGCTTCTGCGGCGGCTCGTGCAGAGCGACATCGAGAGCTATCGCATCGAGAAGCGCGTGATGGCGAAGAACGGCCGCTATCGCACGATCGAAGTGCTGGTCGCCATCGCGCGCGCGAACGGCAAGTTCACGCACCTCATCTACATCATCGACGAGCCCCAGCCGTCGAAGCGGCACGAGCCCGTGCGCGAGTCCGAGCGACTGCTGCTGCAAGTCCTCGACGACTTGCAGGACGTCGCCGTCGTGCGCACCGACGATCGCGGCACGATCACCGGATGGAACACCGGCGCGACGCGCATCTTCGGCTACTCGCGCGACGAGATCCTCGGCAAGAACCGACGCGTTTTGTATCGCGACACCGACAGTTGGGACGGCCGCTCGACCACGGTGATGAAGAACGTCGCCGAGTCGGGTCGCATGGAGATGGAAGACTGGCGCGTCACGCGCGACGGCAAGCATCTCTGGGTCAAGACCGTCATGACGCCGTTCCGGATGGAAGGCGTCGTGCGCGGCTACATCGAGAGCATCACGCCGCCGCCGCCCGTGCAGCGCGACCTCGACTCCGCGCAGGTCGAGCGACTGAAGGCGGAGCTCGACAAAGAGCGCCGCACCGGCGAGACGCTGCGCTCCGCGCTCGATGAATTCGGCGTCGCCAGCGAAGAGACGATGAACGAGCTGCGCATCATCACCGCCGCGCTGCGGAAGGAGATGGAGCGCCGCAAGATGCTCGAGGACGAGCTGCGCCAGCTCAACGAGAAACTCGCCGCGGTGCCCGAGCCCGAGCCGGAGCTGCTCGTCGAAGAAGAGATCATCGACATCGAGATCCCCGCGGAGATCGTGTGGCAGCCGGTCGGCGACGCCGCGTCGATCCTGCGCGAGCGCGCAAATGCGCAGGCGAGCGGCACGCTGCTCTTCCGCACCGAAGAACGTCGCAAGGAGTTCTTCTTCGAGAAGGGGCGCGTGTTCTCGTGCGCGTCGAACGATCCCGCGAAGTTTCTCGCGCAGCGATTGCTCGAGCAGGGGACGATCACCGAGGAAGATCGCCGCCGCGCGCTCGAGATCAAGAAGGAAACCGACCTTCCCCTCGGCCGCATCCTGCTCATCCTCGGCGCGGTCACCGAGGAGCAGTTGGTCGAGGAGATGCGCGCGAAAGTCGAGGCCGAGGTGACGGAGCTTCTCGACTGGTTCAACGCGGAGTGGGCGTTCGACGAAGGCAACGCGCCGTCGCTGAAGCTCGTGCCGCTGCGCATCGAAGTCGACGAGCTGCTGAACAAGATCCGGCGCGAAGCCGTCGAGGTCGTGATCGTCTCCACGAAGTCGCGGAAGATGCATCGCGAGACCTGCATCAGCGCGCGGCGCGTGAGCACGATCGCGTTGCGCGTCTTCTACGGCGGCGAGGCAGAGGCCGAGGCGGCGGGGTACGAGCGCTGCCGGCAGTGCTTCCGCTGACGCGCGATTTCGCCGATCGCGAAACCGGTTACAATCGCCGCGCAACCGCATCGATCACGCGAGGGAGGACGTCCGAATGAGACGATGGTTCCTGCTCCTGGTGGCCCTGCTGTTCCCGCTCGCTCTTTCCGCACAAACGCAATCCGGCAACATCCTCGGCAAAGTCCTCTCGACCGGGGGCGAGGCGCTGCCCGGCGCGACGGTCACGGTGACCGGCATCGGCGCGCCGCAGACGTTCATCACGACGACCGAAGGCGACTTCCGATTCCTCGGACTCCATCCGGGGCGCTACACCGTCACCGCGGAGCTTTCCGGATTCCGCAACGTCTCGCGCGAAGTCGACGTGACGATCGGCCACAACTCCGAGGTCACGTTCTCGCTCGCGCAGGCGGTTTCGGAGACCGTGACCGTCACCGCGACGACGCCTGTCATCGACACGCGCGAGACCGGCACCGGCGCGACGATCGACAACATCGAGATGATCAACGTCCCGACCGCGCGCGACCCGTGGGTGATCCTGCAGTCCGTGCCGGGCGTGCTCGTCGATCGCGTCAATGTCGGCGGCAATGAGAGCGGACAGCAGTCGTACTTCGTCGGCCATGGCGTCGAGCGCCATCAGACGGAGTGGAACATCGACGGCGTCGCGGTCACCGACATGGCGGCGACCGGCACGTCGACGTTCTATTACGACTTCGATTCGTTCGACGAAATCCAGGTCGGCACCGGCGGTGCGGACCCGAGCGTGCGCACGCCGGGCGTACACCTCAACATGGTCACGAAGCGCGGCACGAACGAGCTCACGGGCTCGGGACGCTTCTTCACGACCGACAAGTCGTTCCAGTCGAAGGCGACGGTGCCCGACGAGGCGAAGTCGTACATCGACGATGGCGCGCAGTCGATCGATCACATCGATGACTATGGCCTCGAAGCCGGCGGTCCGATCCTGCGCGACAAATTGTGGTTCTGGGGCGCGGCGTCGAACAACGGCATCAACAATTTCATTACAGGCGACACGCAGCTTCAGAAGACGAAGCTGAAGAATTACAACGCGAAGATCAATTACCAGCCGTTCTCGACGAACGTCGGCGCCGTGTTCTTCATGTGGAACGACAAGCAGGTCGTCGGCCGCGGACTCGGCGTCGGCCGTCCCATTGAGACCGCGCGCAATCAGAGCGGCCCGGGCTACATCATCAAGCTCGAAGACACGCACACGTTCTCGCAGAATTTGTATCTGACGGGCACGTACGCGCAGGTCGAGAGCGGCTATCGCCTCGATCCGATCGGCGGTCCGGACGTCGAGCCGTACTGGACGGAAGAAGACGGATGGCACCGCTCGTACTCGATTTACAAGCAGGACGTGCCGCAGAAGAACGCGCGCGTCGACGGCTCGGCGTATGTGGGGAAGGGAAAGATTCAGCACGAGCTGAAATTCGGATTCGGCTACCGCGATACGCCGGTCGAGTCGAGCACGGTGTGGCCGGGCAACGGCAACTTCGGCAATTTCTATGACGGGTATGCGCTCGCGGCGCTCACGCGTCCCGCGGTGCCGAATTACGGCTCGCATTATGTCGACGGCTTCATCGGCGATACGGTCGCTCTCGGCAGTCTCACGCTGACCGGCGGCCTGCGCTACGACATCCAGCGCGCGCGTAATTTCGCGAGCGACGTGCCCGCGAATCCGTTGGTTCCCGATCTGCTGCCCGCGGTGAGCTACGCGGGCGACGACCGCGCCCTCGAATGGAAAGGCATTTCCCCCCGCCTCGGTGCGACCTGGGCGATCGGACAGGACAAGCGCTCCATTGTGCGCGCGCATTACAGCCGGTACATGGACCAGATGGGCTCGAGCGACGTCGGGTCGAGTAATCCGTTCTATCTCGTGCAGATGCTGTATTACTACTGGGACGACAAGAACGGCGACAAGACGGTGCAGCGGCCGGAGATCGACTTTGACTATGGCCTGGTCGACTTCGACAATATCGATCCCGACAATCCCGCGGCCGGCTACGCGCCGGGACGTCTCGACTACGGGATGGATCCTCCGACGACAGACGAGTGGTCGGTCGGCGCCGAGCGCGAAATCGCCTCCAATTTCTCCCTCGGCCTCAATTACACGTACCGCTATCGCGACAATTTCGTCTGGGATCAGTACGAGAAGACGCGCGGTGCGGGCGATTTCTACACGAGCGCGGATTACGTCCCGTTCCGCACCGTGACGGGCACGCTGCCGGATGGCTCGCCGTACTCGGTCGACGTTTCGCGCCTCAAGGCGGGAACGGCCGCGCCGGTGTTCTTCGTCACGACGAATCGTCCCGATTATCACCAGACCTATCACGGACTCGAATTCACAGCCACGAAGCGCTTCGCGCACCGTTGGATGATGCGCGGCAATGTCACGATTCAGGACTGGAAGCAACACGTCGGCGCGGGCGGCTTCGTCGATCCGACGCCGATCGTGTCGGGCGACAGTTGTACGTCGTGCGACAACGCGACGGTGGCGTCGAGCGGCGGCATCGGCGGCTACATCAACTCGCGCTGGTCGTATTCGCTCAATGCGGCGTACGAGCTGCCGATGAAGTTCATGCTCGGCGCGGCGGTCGTGGGCCGCGAGGGCTACATCACGCCGTATTTCACGCGCGTCAATGCCCGCGACGGCCTCGGCAATCGCAACGTCATGGTGTCCGAGGAGTTCGGGGCGAACCGGCTGCCGGACTTGTTCAATCTCGATCTGCGTCTCGCGCGCGACTTCGCGCTGCCGAACGGAATCGCGTTGAACATCTCGGCGGATCTGTTCAATGT
>DATELS010000126.1:0-5067 GCA_035276365.1 Thermoanaerobaculia bacterium | reverse complement strand
GTCAAAGACTGCTACGCCGCCCTCGGCATCATTCATCAGATGTGGCGCCCGGTGCCCGGCCGGATCAAGGACTACATCGCGATGCCGAAGCCGAACTTCTACCAGTCGCTGCACACGACCGTGGTAGCGGAGAAGGGGCAGCCGTTCGAAGTGCAGATCCGCACGCGCGACATGGATCTCATCGCCGAGCAGGGCATCGCGGCGCACTGGAAGTACAAAGAGGGCCGCGTCGGCGCGCATCCCGACGACACGAACTTCCTCTGGCTGCGCCAGGTCGTCGAGTGGCAGCACGAGATCAAAGACCCGCGCGTCTTTCTCAACTCACTGAAGATCGACCTCTATCCGGATGAGGTCTACACCTTCACGCCGAAGGGCGACGTCTTCGCGTTCCCGCGCGGCGCGACGCCTCTCGACTTCGCATATCGCATCCACACCGACGTCGGGAATCGCTGCGTCGGCGCGCGCGTGAACGGCAAGCTCGTGCCGCTGCGCACGCAGCTCAAGAACGGCGACATCGTCGAGATCACGACCGGACCGACGCAGACGCCGAGCCGCGAGTGGATCAACATGGTCGTGACCTCGCGCGCGAAGCACAAGATCCGGCACTGGCTGAACACGGAGCAGAAGCATCGCTCGATCGAGCTCGGACGAAAGCTGATCGAGCGCGAGGCGAAGCGCTACAAAGTGCAGTGGCGGAAGTTGATCGCGGAGAGCGCGCTCGACGGCGTGCTGACCGAGCACGGCTTCGGACGCATCGAAGACCTGTACGCCGACGTCGGCTACGGCAAGATCGCGGCGCGCTCGATCGTCGAGCGTTTCGCGAGCGACGAGCAGAAGGAGAAAGGTCCGACGCCCGAGGCGCCGGCGGGCGTGATTCAGCAGGCGGTGCGGAAGATCTTTCCGTTCTCCTCGTCGCCGACGATCAAAGTCCGCGGCTACGACGACCTGCTCACGTATCTCGCGAAGTGCTGCAACCCGCTGCCGGGCGAGCCGATCATCGGCTACGTCACGCGCGGCAAGGGCGTCGCGGTGCACAGCGCGAACTGTCCGAACGTGAAGAACCTCATGTTCAACCCCGACCGCGAGATCGGTGTCGAGTGGGCGGACCAGCGGCAGACGCAGTTCCACGTCGAGCTGTCGATCGTCATGGATGACCGGCAGGGGATTCTCGCGCGGCTCATCTCGACGATCTCCAACTTGAAGACGAACATCCGCCGCATGGAGACGAGTACGGGCGACGGGAAGGCGACGACGGAGCTCGTGCTGGAGATCGCCGACCTCAAACATCTCGAGCGCGTGATCCGCTCACTCAGCAGCGTCGAAGGCGTGACGCGCGTCGACCGCAAGTACAACATCCGTCACGCCACGGCGTAGCCCGCGATGGTTCCCACCACCAATCCGAACGCGATCTCGGCGAGCGTGTGTCGCTCGAGCTTCCAGCGCGACCACGCGATCGCGGCGACGAACGCCCACATCCACAGGTAGCCGAGGATGACGGTGCAGAACGCGGCGAACATCATGTGCAGCGAGACCTTGAGGAAACGATTGGCGAGGAAGCCGACCGCGAGCATCGCCGCGACCGCGACCACGCTGCGCATCATCGTTCCGCGCGCGCCGGACGCGTAGAGCGCGACCGCCGTGATCGCGAGGAGCGGAGCGGCGACGTAGTACAGGCCGCCGCGCTGTTCGTGGCGCGAGACGTCGAAGTCGCTCCAGCGTCCGCGGCGCACGTTGCGCGCGACGATCACCGTCAGCGGAAGGATCATCCCCACGGCGAGGACCACGGTCCACTTCCAGTTGCGCGAGGCTGCCGCGACGGTGAGAGGGGAGAGGAGGAAGGGATGGCCCGCGATCGAGAGGATGCGGGCGAGGAGAATGGAGGAGGACAGGCGAGGCCGCCCGTCCTCCATGAAACTACCGCGCCGCCTTCTTGATCGATCCGGAACGGATGCAGCGGGTGCAGACCTGCATCCGCTTCACGGCCGATCCGACCATCACACGGACGCTCTGCAGATTCGGCATCCAGCGACGGCTGGAGACGTTGTGGGCGTGGCTGACCCGGTTTCCGAACACGGGCGCCTTGCCGCAGACTTCGCACATCTTCGCCATGGTTGACTCCCTCAAATAACGCGAAAGGCGTGGATTCTAATCATCGGTGCGAATCGGCGCAAGCTCGAAAGCGTCCTCACGCTTCGCAAACTGGCGTATTCGAACCACTTATCTAAATCTCGTAGAGTTGACACGTGAAATTAAACGTTGTAATTTCGCTCAACCTTTCTAAAGACCTGGAGCCTGAGAGAAGTGAGTGAGATGGATGGGGTGAGCGGTGTTCTTCTCAAAGAGCAAAAATGTCGTCGGCCTTGATATCGGCTCCTCAGCAATCAAACTGGTCGAGCTGAAGGAGAAGAAGGGCGGAAGCTTTTCGCTCGTCAAGCTCGGTACGGAGCGCCTGTCGCCCGAAGCCATCGTCGACGGCTCCATCATGGATTCCTCCATGGTGGTGGAGACGATCCAGCGGCTGAACACCGACCAAACCGTCAAGAATTCCAATTACGCCACCTCGCTCTCCGGCCACTCCGTCATCATCAAAAAGATCACGCTCCCGGCGATGTCGCCCGAGGAGTTGGCGGAGTCGATTCAGTGGGAGGCCGAGCAGTACATCCCCTTCGACATCAACGACGTCAACCTCGACTACGTCCCGCTCACCGCGCCCGGAACCGGCGACAACATCGACGTCATCCTCGTCGCGGTGAAGAAGGAGAAGATCAACGACTACACGTCGGTGATCAGCCAGACGGGCAAGCTGCCGGTGCTCGTCGACGTCGATGCCTTCGCGCTGCAGAACTGCTACGAGGTGAACTACGACGTCGAGGACGGCAAGGTCCTCGCGCTCGTCAACGTCGGCGCGTCGGTCACCAACGTGAACGTCCTCTCCGGCGGCACGTCGATGTTCTGGCGCGACATCACCTTCGGCGGCAACCAGTACACGGACGCGATCCAGCGCGAGCTCAGTCTCTCGTTCGAGCAGGCGGAAGAGCTCAAGCGCGGCAAGCCGGTCGCGGACTACGCCATTCAACAGGTCATTCCCATACTCAACTCCGTATCCGAGGACTTCGCGGGCGAGCTGCGCAAGACGCTCGACTTCTTCACCGCGACTTCGGGCGCCGACCGCGTGGACGAGATCGTCCTGGCCGGCGGCGGCTCGGGAGTGCTGAACCTCGACGCGATCCTTCGCGACAAGTTCGGCATCCCGGTGTCGATCATGGACCCCTTCCGGAAAGTCAACGTCGACGAGAGCCAATTCAACCCCGAAGATCTGGCTGAGATCGCGCCGAGCATGGCCATCGCGGTCGGCCTCGCGATGAGGAAGTTGGG
This sequence comes from Thermoanaerobaculia bacterium, assembly GCA_035276365.1. Taxonomy (GTDB): domain Bacteria; phylum Acidobacteriota; class Thermoanaerobaculia; order Gp7-AA8; family Gp7-AA8; genus QHVT01. The sequence goes on along the minus strand of DATELS010000126.1, from coordinate 1,692 downwards.
GGACGCTTGATCAAGATCAATCTGGTGCGGGAAGGGCGGGCGGTCCGGGGAGCAGGTGCAGCTCCTCAGGCGGCGGCGATCGGCGGTGCCGCGGGCGGACCCATTGCCAGCAACGTCAACAACGTCCTCATCGTCGCCGGTCTGCTGATCGGACTTCTGCTCGCGGCCGGCTACTGGCTGTGGGAGAAGCGCGAGCTGAAGAAGCGGCAGGACGTCGTCGCCGAGCGCACGATCCAGGCGCAGAAGCTCGAGTCGATCATCAAGGAAGTCGATGACTACGAGAAGCGGAAGGACAACCTTCAGCAGCGCATCGACCTGATCAACAAGCTGAAGCAGAATCAGAAGGGTCCCGTGCGGATCATGGATCAGATCAGCCGCGACCTGCCGGACCTCGTCTGGCTCGACTCGATGGAGATCAACAGCGGCAAGATCAGCCTCGCCGGCCGCGGTCTCAATCCGAACGCCATCGCGCTCTTCATCGAGAACATCAAGAACGATACGTACTTCGAGGAGCCGCAGGTGGGACGCCTGACGCAGGTCAGCGCCGCGCCGCAGCAGGTGTACGCGTTCGACATGAATTTCGGATTCTCGTACGTGCCGAAGAATGCCGCCGCCCCGGACGCGTCGACGACGACCGCTCCGGCCACGGCGACGCAGTAACAGGAGAAGTCGATGGCGCTGACTGTGGACGACAAACCGTGGTGGGTGGGCCTGCTCGTGGGCCTGGTCCTCGCCGGCGCCGTCTTGTATGGCGCGGAATCGCTCTTCGTGAAGAAGATCAAGAGCGACATCGAGGGCGCGGATCAGCAGATCGAAGAGCTCGATCAGAAGATCTCGCAGGGCCGCGCCGCGGAGCGCAAGCTCCCGCAGTTTCGCGAGGAAGTGAAGCGCCTCGAGCTCGAGCTCGAGAAGCTGCGCCGCATCCTGCCGTCGACGCGCAACACGGAAGAGATCATCAAGAAGCTGAAGTCGCTCGTCGATCAGGGCGAGTTCACGTGGCGCAACCTCTCCTTCCCCGCACTCAGCGAGACTTCGGAAGACCCGTACGTCGAGTGGCCGATCAGCGTCTCGGTCGAAGGCCGCTATCACGACCTGGCGATCCTCTTCAGCCGTCTCAGCAACTTCTCGCGCATCATCAATGTCGAGAACATCAAGATCTCCGCGCTCTCGGCGCAGGAGACGAAGACCATCAGCGCGGACTTCGTGGCGAAGACGTTCGTCTACGTCGAGCCGAAGACCGAAGATGCGGCGGCTGCGGACAAGACGGCGAAGCCGGGCGGTGGCAAATGAGGAGAACACTCGTGAAGCCGAGTTTCGCGTTGACGCTCGTGATGCTCCTCGCCGCCGTCGCCTCGGTCGTCGCGCAGACGCCGAAGGCCACGACGTCCACCGACACCAGCGCGACGTCGACGACGACCGCGAACGACGTGCAGAAGACGCTCGAAGAGATCATCGAAGAGCCGACGACGACCGACACGTATCGCTACGATCCGCAGGGACGCCGCGATCCGTTCCGCTCGCTCATCGGACCCGCGCCGAAGCTCGAGCCGGGACAGCGTCCCGCCGGCGTCGCGGGCTTTCTCATCGATGAGATGAAGCTGCAGGGCATCTTCCGGACGAAGGCCGGACTCACCGCGATGATCAGCGGTCCGGACAACAAGGGATATCTCCTCCACGTCGGCGAGAAAGTGC
>DATELS010000125.1:0-2487 GCA_035276365.1 Thermoanaerobaculia bacterium | reverse complement strand
GACGACGAGCGTGCCGCCGTGCAGCAGCGCGCCGAAGATCTCCCACACCGAGAAGTCGAAGGCGGTGGAGTGGAAGAGCGTCCAGACGTCGCTCGCGTCGAAGCGATAGAGGCGCTGCGACGCGAGGAAGAGGCGCACGACGTTGTGATGCGTGACGAGCGTGCCCTTGGGACGTCCTGTCGAACCCGAGGTGTAGATGAGATAAGCCGGCGCGGACGGCTCGCGGTGGAGTGCGAGATCGCCATCCTCGCACGCGGCGATGACGTCGGAGTCGGTGTCGACACGGAGGATGAGCGCCGCGTCGGGTGAGGGGCCGCCTGGCGTACGTGAATGGGTCAGGATCACGTCCGCGCCGGAATCAGTAACGATGAAAGCGCGCCGCTCGGGCGGATCGGAAGGCTCGAGCGGAACGTATGCGGCGCCGCATTTGAGGACGCCGAGGATCGCGATCACGAGGTCGAGCGAACGCTCGAGACAGATCGCGACGCGCGTGCCGGGTCCGGCGCCTTGCGACTGGAGATGCCGCGCCAGTTGGTTCGCGCGGCGATTGAGCTCGTCGTATGTCAGCGACTGCGTCAGCGACTGCGCGTCGTACGCGACGGCCTTCGCGTGCGGCGTGCGCCGGACCTGCGACTCGAACCGTTCGACGAGCGTCTCTTCCGGCGCGAACGTGCAGACGCGGCGTCCGCGCGCGAGCATGGCATCGCGCTCGTCGGGCGGAAGCAGCTCGAGATCGCCGATCGCCTTCGACGGCGCGTCGACCATCTCTTCCAGCAGATGCACGAGCCGTCGCTGAAACGCCGCGATCTCTTCCGCGGTGAACGCGGTGAGGCTGTAGTCGATGTTGACGCGGACGTCGAGCTGCTCGTTGTACTCGCTGATCTCGACGGCGAGCGGCGTCTGCTCCGCGCCGTGGCGCAGGCTGAACTGCTCGACGGGCGCGCCGCCGAACTCGACGTCGTAGCTCTGCTTCTGGTACGTGACGACGATGTCGAAGAGCTGCACGCGGCCGTGCTTGTGCAGGCCGGCGATGCGGTTGATCTCCGCGATCGGAAGGCGGAGGTGGCGGTAGTCGCGACGGAGCTTGCGGCCGATCTCCTGCAGCAGCGCGACGGTCGTGACGTCGTGCGGCTGCTGCAGCCAGAAGGGGATGAGCGCGGCGAACAAACCCGCCGTGCGCTTCAGCGCGGCCGAGCCTCGGTTGAGCGTCGGCAGGCCGATGGCGAGATCTTCGCGTCGCGCGATGCGCGTGAAGTAGATGTAGAGCGCGGCGACGATGACGTGGAACGTCGACGCGCCGTTTTCCTTCGCGAGCATCTCGATGCGGTCGTAGAACCCGCGCGGCAAGACGAGCACCGCGCGCTCGTGCGCGATCGAGTCGCCAAAGCTCTTCCGCTCGATGACGGGCTCGGGATGCGCGGCGAAACGCTCGCGCCAGTACTCGGCGTCGGCGGCGAATGCGGGCGACTGGAGATACTTCTGATCGTCTTCGATCGCGTCGCGATACGAGTGCGGTGTGTCCGGCGGCGCCGCTCCTTCGAGCAGGCTCGCGTAGATGCGGGCGAGGTCCTGTACGACGAGCGAGTGCGACCACGCGTCGAAAACGATGTGGTGGTACTTGTGAAACCAGACGATGCGGTCCGGCGCGAGGCGCAGCATCGCGAAGTCGAAGAGCGGCGCGTCGAAGAGCGCGAACGGAGTGTCGAGCCGCGCGCGCATCCACGCCATCGCCGCCGCATCCGGATCTTCTTCGGCGGACAGATCGAGCCACGGCAGATCGAAGTCGACGTCGTGGAGAAACTCCTGTTGCGGGACGTCGTCGCCGGTATTGCGAAGGACGATGCGCAGCGCGTCGTGGCGATCGACGAGCGTGCGGAGCGAAGCCTCGAAGACGACTTCATCGATCGCGCCGTCGATGCGGAGGTAACCGCCCATGTTGTACAGCGGCTCCTCCGGATGAAGGAGCTGGTCGAACCAGACGCCGCGCTGCGCAGAAGTGAGCGGGAACAAGACAGCCTCCTGTTGGTGTGGACGACGAGCTGTTTGCTACACGTCCTAGCTGCGCGAAGAGGGCTTCCAGTCTCAGTCGAAATGGAGTGCGGCGCGCGCGGCCGCACTCCATTTCGAGCTCACTGTTGCGCGCGCGACGTGTGGCCGGTCTCGAAGACCGTGCCGTTGAACATCACGCGGTGCGTGCCGGTGAGAAGCACGGCGATGGCGGCGAACGACGCGGCCGAGAGTCCGCTGACCGTGGTCGTGTTCTGCGTGTTGCCCTCGACGTGGTCGACCTTGATGTCGCCCGTGCCGGCGTGTGCGTCGAAGCGCATGCGATAGCCGATGACCTGCTGCCAATTCATCTCTCTCTCCTTTCCAGTTGCGGGAACATGAACGAGGGCCACTGTGGCCCGCCGTCGATCCATTTCCCGTAGGCGACGGGGTGATGTCCGATCGTGTGCTCGAGGACGAGCGTGACCGCGGCGAACTCCA
>DATELS010000124.1:0-3854 GCA_035276365.1 Thermoanaerobaculia bacterium | reverse complement strand
GCTACTTCCACTTCTCGATGCGCGCCGCGATCTTCTCCGGCGTGAATCCGAGCTCCTCGGCGATGCGCTCGTACGGCGCGGACGCGCCGAAGCGATCGATGCCGACGATCAGCGCGTCGCGGTTCACGTACTTGTACCACCCGTCGCTGCGGCCGGCCTCGACGCACACCACGCGGCTGCGATCGCCGAGGACGGCGTCCTGATAGTCGCGCGGTTGCTGGTCGAAGAGATCGAGCGACGGCGCGGAGACGACGCGCGTGTTGCCGCGCAGGTCCGCCGTCTTCACGGCGAGCGGCACTTCCGAGCCCGTCGCGATGATCGTCACGTCGCCGTTCTCGTATCCGTCGAGCACGTACGCGCCCTGCAGGATGCGCTTCGGATCGAAGTCCACGGGACGCGGCAGCGGATCGAGCTTCTGCCGCGTGAGCACGAGCAGCGTCGGCTCGTGCATCGCGCGCAGCGCGTACGCCCACGCCATCGCCACCTCCGCGCCGTCCGCGGGGCGGAAGAGCGTGAGGTTCGGGATCAGGCGCAGCGACCAGAGGTGCTCGATCGGCTGATGTGTCGGTCCGTCTTCGCCGAGGAAGACGGAGTCGTGGGTGTAGACGAAGATCGAGGGCGCGCCCATCAGCGCCGCAAGCCGCACCGACGCGCGCATGTAATCCGAGAAGATGAGGAACGTCGCACCGTAGCTGCGGAACGAGCCGTACAGCGTCATCCCGTTCACGATCGCGCCCATCGCGTGCTCGCGAATGCCGAAGTGGAGATTGCGTCCGCGGAAGACGTCGATCGCGGGCGGATGCTTCTCCTCACCTTTCGGACGCTCGACGCTGCCCGCGTCCTTCATCAATGTATTCGTCGACGGCGCGAGATCAGCCGAGCCGCCGACGACGAACGGCATGAGCGAGGCGATCTTTTGAATGACTTGTCCCGACAACGCGCGCGTCGCCACCGCCTTGTCCGACTTCGCCGCCTCGACGAGCGCGTCTTCCATTCCGTCCGGTACGGAGCGCGACCAGTAGCGATCCCACTCCGCGGCCATCTCCGGATGCCGCGCGCGCCACGCGCTCATCTCCTTCTCCCAGCGCTTGCGATCGCGCGCGAGCTTCTTCGTCTTGCGCGTGAACTCGGCGCGCACTTCGTCGGGCACGAGGAACGTCGGCTCCTGCGGCCAGCCGAGCGCCTCCTTCGTCGCCTTCACCTCGTCGGCGCCGAGGGGCTCGCCGTGGGCGCGGGCGGTGCCGTGATACTTCGGGCTGCCCCAGCCGATGATCGTCTTCGCGACGATGATCGTCGGCTTGTGCGTTTCCTTCTGCGCGCGCTTGATCGCCTTGCGAATCGCGGCGCGATCGTGGCCGTCGATCGACAGCACGTGCCATCCCATCGCGTCGAAGCGCTTCTTCACTTCTTCCGAGAACGCGAGGCGCGTCTCGCCTTCGATGGAGATGTTGTTGTCGTCGTAGAAGTAGATGATGTTGCCGAGGCCGAGGTGGCCGGCGATCGAGGCGGCTTCGGAGCTGATGCCTTCCATCAGATCGCCGTCCGAGCAGATGGAGTAGACGAAGTGATCGACCGGCTTGAACGGGTCTTCGTCGTTGAAGCGCGCGGCGAGCATCTTCGCAGCGAGCGCCATCCCGATGCCGTGCGCGAAGCCTTGTCCGAGCGGACCGGTCGTGACTTCGATGCCGGTGGCGTGGCCGTACTCCGGATGGCCCGCGGTGCGCGAGCCCCACTGCCGGAAGTGCTTCAACTCGTCCATCGTCATGTCCGGATAGCCGGTGAGATGGAGCAGCGAGTAGAGCAGCATCGAGGCGTGGCCGGCGGAGAGGATGAAGCGGTCGCGGTTCTCCCACTTCGGGCTCTGCGGATCGTGGCGAAGGAACTCCGTCCAGAGCACGAAGCCGATGTCGGCCATGCCCATCGGCGTGCCGGGGTGTCCCGACTTCGCTTTCTCGACCGCGTCCACGGCGAGGAAGCGGATCGTGTTCACGCAGAGCTCTTCGAGATGATCTTTTCCGCCGATGGCCGGCTCGTTGCTCGATTCGGCGACGGCGATGGCCGCGGCACCTTCGGCTGCGGTGGTGCCGGGGTTGGGGTCCTGCATGCATCCTCCTGTGAGTGGCGCGGCGGGCATCGGAGCCGCCGCCGCGCGGAAACGGCTCGACGAAGAAAGCGGATTATACTCGTCGCACGGTCCGCAATTTGGTCGCAAAAAACCACGACACGTAGAGGGGTGACGATGGTTGACGAGAGCGTCACGGTGAAGGGTTCTCCGGTCCGTAGTCTCCAGAAATTCATCGACAGCGAGCTGACGATCGAGCAGCGCGACCGGCTCTTCGCCGGGCTTCCGCCCGAGTACGCCGACCGCTTCCGCAAGCCGATCCTGGCCACGGAGACGATTCCGGTGCACATCCTGAATCGCTTCACGGAAGAGGCGGCGAAGGCGAAGGGCGAACCGCTGGAAACGTTCGCGCATCGCGCCGGACGCGAAGGCGCGAGCGATGCCATCAAGGGCATCTACCGTTTCTTCGCGCTCGTGATGACGCCGCCGGCGATCCTCGGCAAGGCGGGCGCGATGTGGAGCTCGCTGTACAACCGCGGCGATCTGCAGGTCGTCGAGCAGACGGACAACAGCGCGCGCATCCGCATCTCGAACTTTCCGTCCGAGCCGGCGATGTGCGCGCGCTTCGGCGGATGGCTGGAGCGGATGGCGGAGCTGACGGGCGTGAAGGACGTGCAGGTGCAGAAGAATCGCTGCGCCGCGAAGGGGGAATCGTGTTGCGAGTGGAAGTTGCAGTGGCAGTGAGCGTCGCATGAACAAGATCTTTCCCCCTGAATCCGATCACCCGCTGTTCCGCTACTTCACGGAGGCGGAGCGCACGCGCATCGAGTCGATCGGCGAAGTGAAGCGCATGTCCGAAGGCGCGTATCTCATTCGCGCGGGCGAGATCGACTCGGCGTTGTTCGCGGTCGAGGACGGACGTCTCGACATCGTGCGGATGGACGAAGGAAGGCCGGTCGTCGTGGCGACGGTGGGACCGGGCGATGTGATCGGCGAGGTGTCGTTCATCGACGACTCGCCGCGCAGCGTGTCGGTGAAGGCGGGCGAAGAGACGACGGTGCGCGCGTGGGATAAACGCACACTGTCCGAGGCGCTGGCGTTCGAGCCGCAGCTTCTCGCGAAGTTCGCGGTGGCAATGAGCGAGTTGCTCGTGGAGCGGCTGCGCGATCTGTCGCGGAGAGTGTGATGAGTCGCGCGGCAGTGGTGTTGGCGGTGCTCGCGGTGTTGTCGCTGCTCGTGTCGGGCGTGGGCACGCGCGGGAAGTGGTTTCACTTTCGCGTCGGACTGGCGCTCTTCGCGCTGAGCGGGCTCCTCGGCTTCATCGCTCTCGTCCTCGGCTTTTTGTCATCGAACTGGATCGCGTGCGCGATCGGCGCACTCCTGTTGTTGCCCGCGATCTACGGAGCGCTCACCGCGTTCGGGAAGCCGATGATTCACGACATCAGCACGGATCCGTCTCAACTCGATCCTGCGGTTGCCGCTCTCCAACGCAAGGCGTATCCCGAAGTGCAACCACTCGTGCTGCCGGTCGCAGCGCGCGACGCATTCGCGCGCGTGCGCGCCGCGGCGGAGTCGCTCGGCTGGACGATCGTCTCCGCCTCGCCCGACCAAGGCGTGCTCACCGCCACCGACACGACGGGCTGGTTCGGCTTCACGGATGACGTGACCGTGCACGTGCGGGCGGAGGGGCAAGGGAGCCGCATCGACGTGCGGTCGACGTCGCGCGTGGGGAAGAGTGATGTGGGGATGAACGCGCGGAGGATCAGGAAGTTTTTGGGGAAGGTGTAAGCGG
>DATELS010000123.1:0-3256 GCA_035276365.1 Thermoanaerobaculia bacterium | reverse complement strand
CGTCGGTGATGTCCGCAAAGAACAACGCGGCGATGTCGAGCGCGGCTTCGCCGAAGCCGACGTCGTGGTCGAAGGCGAGTACGAAACGCAGAGCGTGTTGCACAACGCGCTCGAGACGCACCAGTCGATCTGCGAATGGGAGGGCGACGGCATCACCGTCTACGCCTCGACGCAGTGGATCTGGGGCGTGCGCGATGAAGTGGCGGACCACTTCGATCTTCCGAAGGACAAGGTCCGTGTCGTCTGCGAGTACATGGGCGGCGGCTTCGGCGCCAAGGGCAACGCCGGCGAGTACACGTTCCTCGCCGCGCGCCTTGCGCAAAAGACCGGCCGGCCCGTCAAGTGCGCGCTGACCCGGCGCGAGGAAAACGTCGACAGCGGCAACCGCAATCCGACGATTCAGCGCCTGAAGATCGGCGCGCGCTCCGACGGCAAGCTGACCGCGATGCGCGGCGAGTACGTCTGCGCGCTCGGCTGGGACGGCTGGCTGCCCGGAACGGCGAGCCCGATGAAGATGCTGTACGCCTGCGAGAACGTCGAGACGATCGAGTACGGCGCGAAGCTCAACACGCCCCCGATGGCTGCGTTCCGTGCACCAGGTTTCGTGGAAGGGACGTTCGGGCTCGAGTGCATTCTCGACGAGCTCGCCGCGAAGCTGGACATGGACCCGCTCGAGTTGCGGCGCGTCAACCACGCTGACGCGGATCCGGTGTCGTCGATTCCGTACTCGAGCAAGAACCTGATGGAGTGCTACCGGCGCGCGGAGCCGCAGTGGGAACGCCGGCACGACATCCGCGCACGCAGCGATGCGCAGTGGAAGCGCGGCGTCGGGATGGCGAGTCAGATCTGGTACGGCGCCGGTGGTCCACCGTCCTACGCGTGGGTGCGCGTCGGCGGCGACGGACGCGCGGTGGTGGTCACGGCGATGCAGGACATCGGAACCGGCACGCGCACGGCGATGCAGCAGATCGCCGCGGAGGAGCTCGGACTTCCGCTCGAGCTGGTCGACGTGCAGCTCGGCGACTCGGCGCGCGGCCCGTACGCGGTGATCTCCGGCGGTTCGTCGACCGTGCCGTCGATGGGGCCGGCCGTGCGTGCCGCGGCGGGCGATGCAAAGCGACAGATCCTCGAGATCGCGTCGCAACGCTTCCACCGTGAAGAGCGCGTCCTCGATCTGAAGAACGGCTACATCGTCAGCTCCGATGGGACGTCCTGGCCGTTGACCGAGATCACGGGGCTGCTCGAAGACGCGCAGATCCTCGGCAAGGGCGCGCGCGGGCCGAATCCAACGGGCATGCGCGTCTTGACGTACGGCGTGCAAGTCGCGGAGGTAGCGGTCGACGTGGAGACCGGCGAGGTTCTCGTCGAGCGCATCTACACAGTCCACGACGTCGGGCGCGTGATCAATCCGCTCGGCGCGCAGAGCCAGATCGAAGGCGGCGTGATCCAGGGGATCGGCCACACGCTCTCCGAGCAGCGCCTCATCGATCCCGAGACCGGCTACGTGCTGACGCAGACGCTGGACGCGTACAAGCTGCCAACGCACGCTGACGTTCCGGAGATCGTCGCCGAGCTCGTCGATGTTCCGGACGAGCATCTGACGAACCTGGGCTCGAAAGGCCTCGGCGAGCCGCCGATCATCCCGACCGCGGCTGCAATTGCGAACGCGATCCGCGACGCGACCGGCGCGGACGTGCGGTCACTGCCGATCACACGCGAGGAGATGCTGCGCGCATTGCGCGAGGCGGACGAACGCGCGAAGGAGCGCGACAAGGTTGCAGCTGGTTCGGCCTGAGTCGCCGGAAGCGGCAGCGTCCGCGCTCGGTAACGGAACGAAGGCGCTCGCGGGCGGGACGGATCTCGTCCCGCTCCTCCGCGACGGCATCGTCCAGGCGGAAACGCTCGTCCACATCTCCTCGGTCGTGCCTCGCGGCATCAATGGGACGAAGATCGGTGCCGGCACAACGCTCGCGGAGCTCGAGGTCGACCCACAGATCCCCGACGCGCTGCGGGAGGCGTGTCGGCTTGCGGCCTCGCCTCAGCTTCGCGCGATGGGGACGATCGGCGGCAACCTCCTCCAAGCGACGCGTTGCTGGTACTGGCGGCTCCAGTTCCCGTGCTACCTGCACGGCGGCGATCGTTGCCACGCCAAAGACGGCGCGCATCGCGAGCACGCGATCTTCGGGAACGAGCGGTGCGCGTCCGCGCACCCGTCGGACGTCGCCGCTGCGTTGCTTGCACTCGGAGCGACGGTGACGACGACCAAGCGGACCTTTCCGATCGCCGAGCTCTACCGGCTTCCTACCGACGACGACCGCGACGTCACGGCGCTCGCCCCCGATGAGCTCATCCTCGAGCTCGAGGTCCCCGCTGCAGACACGTCGGTGTACCTCAAGGCCATGGACCGCCGCCGCTGGTCGTTCGCGCTCGTCGGCGTCGCTGCAGCCAAGACCGCGGCCGGGGAGATTCGAATCGCGCTCGCCGGGGTAGCTCCCATCCCCTGGACACTTCCGTCGCCAGACGCACTCGACAGCGCCACGCCGCTTCCCGGCACCGCGTACAAGGTCGAAATCGCCCGCGCGCTCGTGCGACGAGCGCTCGCCGGCCTGTCCGGCACCAGCGGCGCAGCGCGATAGCATCGCGCCTCCGTATGCGGCGACGGCTGTTTGCTCTGCTCGCTGTCGCGGCCGTTTCGGGCGCGCTCGCGGGGACGGTTGCCAGCGCAAAGGGACGCTCCCCGGCGGCTGCGCGCATTCCTGCAATTCCGCGCGCGCACGAGGTTGCAAACGCGTGTCCCGTTCCACTGCAGTTCCGTGCGGCCTTTACCCGCGCGGCACGCGATACGGATCTCCCGCTTGCGATGCTCGTCGCTGTCGGTCAGGTCGAGTCGAATCTCGTGCCGACTGCGCGCTCGAACGCGGACGCACGCGGCCTGTTGCAGGTGCTCCCGTCGACGGCCGCGGCGCTCAACCTTGACGTCAACCGTCCGGAGACGAACGTCCTGGCGGGTGCGCGCTACCTGCGCCTCCTGCTGGACCGCTTCCAGTCGCCGGACCTCGCGCTCGCGGCGTACAACGCTGGCCCGACGGCGGTTGCGGATGCCGGCGGCGCGCCTTCGCCCGCCGTCGCCACCTACGTCGCTAATGTGACGTCGCTGTGGCGAGCGTTGCGCGGCTGTCGCTGATCGTCCTTGCCGCTGCCGCGCTTGCGGCATGCGGCGGCGGCAGCAACAGCAGCAGCAGCAGCAGCAGCAGCA
>DATELS010000122.1:0-4743 GCA_035276365.1 Thermoanaerobaculia bacterium | reverse complement strand
CAATCGTGGCGAGCCCGTGCAAGGAAGGTGCACGGCGGCAAGTCTCAAAGTGTTCAAGTCTCAAAGTCTCAAAGGAGTTGGCGGACGTCCTTCTTTGAGACTTTGCGACTTTGAGACTTTGCGACTGTCCGGACACTTGTCCGCGGACATCCGTCCGCCGGACACGCGCCGGACACGCTAACTCATTGAAAACAAAGCGCGACGCGATGGCACCTCCGTTGCGCTAGTGCCGCGCCGGACATGATTGAGAACACTTCTTCCATGGATCGGCCGGTCGTCGGCCGGCGCAATCCGCGAGTGATCGCGGGGATCGCCGCGGGCGCGGTCGTGCTTCTTCTTGCGTTTGCATTTCCCGCGGTGCGCCGCTGGGCGCGCGCCGATCGCGCCGTCGATGCCTCGACTCTCCGCTTCGCCGCCGTCACGCGCGGCGATCTCGTGCGCGACCTCAGCATGCAGGCGCGCGTAGTGGCTTCGCGCTCGCCGACGCTCTTTAGCTCCGGACAGGGGATCGTTGCGTTGCGCATCAAAGCCGGATCGCAGGTCAAGCAGGACGACATCCTCGCGGTGATCGACTCGAAGGAACTGCACGCCGCGCTCGATCAGGCGCGCTCGCAGCTTCTCAGCACGCGCGCCGAGTACGACCGGCAGAAGATTCTCGCGCGCCAGGCCGAGCTTCGCGCGCAGCAGCAGATCCAACTGCTCACGCTCCGGCTCACCGCGGCGAAGCGGCAGCTCGAGCGCGTCGAGACGACGTTCAAGGAAGGGCTGAGCAACAAAGCCGACTACGAGACCGCGCAGGACAACGTGCGCATCGCGGCGATGGAGCTCGAGCAGGCGAAGAGTGAGCTCGGCCTCTCGCACGAGACGCTCGGCTTCGAGCTCGCGACGCGGCAGCAGCAGGTCGTGCGGCAGGAGTCGGTCGCGAGCGAGCTGCAGAAGCGCGTCGACGACCTCACGATCCGCGCGCCGTTCGACGGCATGATCGCCACGCTCGCCGTGCAGAACAGCGACGCGGTCGCGCCGAATCAGCCGGTGCTGCAGATCGTGAATCTCTCGACGCTGGAGCTGGAGATCCAACTGCCCGAGGAGTATGCGAACGAGACGGCCATCGGCACGCCGGCCGTCATCACCTTCCTCGGCCGCGATTATCCGGGCAAGGTCACGGCCATCTCACCCGAGGTCGTGAACAGCGTCGTCACGGCGACGATCGCGTTCGACGGCGAGACGCCGCAGGGGCTCAAGCAGAACCAGCGCGTCACGACGCGGCTCACGTTCGAGTCGAAGCACGACGTGCTGAAAGTCGCGCGCGGCTCGTTCCTCGAGGCCGAGGGAGGGAAGGCGGCGTATGTCGTCGACGGCTCGACGGCCATGCGCCGCGAAATCGTCACCGGCGCGACCAGCGTCGGCGAAGTCGAAATCATCCGAGGACTGAATGAGGGCGAACGGATCATCGTGTCGGACACGACTCCGTTCGCACACGCAAACAACGTGATGCTGCGATAACGCGAGGAGACCACTCATGCTTGAAATGAAGAACATCAAAAAGGTGTACCGCACCGAATCGATCGAGACGCACGCGCTCGAAGACCTCTCGCTGAGCGTGCAGCCCGGCGAGTTCGTCTCCGTTACCGGACCCTCGGGCTCGGGCAAGACGACGTTCCTCAACGTCGCCGGACTGCTCGACACCTTCGACTCCGGCACGTACCTGCTCGACGGCAAGGACGTGAGCCGCCTCTCCGATCGCGAGATGTCGCAGATTCGCAATCGGACGATCGGCTTCATCTTCCAGTCGTTCAACCTGATTCCCGACCTCAACGTCTTCGACAACGTCGACGTCCCGCTGCGCTATCGCGGCCTCGCCGCGAACGATCGCAGGAAGCGCATCGAGCGCGCGCTCGAGATGGTCGGGCTCTCCGCGCGCATGCGCCATCTGCCGTCGCAGCTCTCGGGCGGACAGCAGCAGCGCGTCGCGATCGCACGCGTCCTCGCCGGCGATCCGAAGCTCATCCTCGCCGACGAGCCGACGGGCAACCTCGACTCCGCGATGTCGCGCGAGATCATGGACCTCCTCGGCCGCATCAACGATGACGGCACGACGATCGTCATGGTCACGCACAACGCCGAGTGCGCGGAGCGCGCGCATCGCCAGCTCCACGTGTTCGACGGGCGCATCGCCGATCTGTCGCGGCCGCGCGTCACGCTCGCGACGCCGAACTCCGGCAGCGGACTCGCCGCCACGCTCAACTAGCGCCGCGCGAAGGAGACGATCATGTTTCTCTATCAACTGAAAATCGCTCTCAAGAGCCTGCGCCGCAATCCCGTCCTGACGACGCTGCTCATCGGCGGCATCGCCCTCGGCATCTGCGTGTCCACGACGTTCATCGCGCTGCGCCACGTCTTCGCGAAGGATCCGATCCCCGGCAAGAGCCAGAACCTCTTCTACGTGCGGCTCGACAACTGGGATCCGCAGCGCGCGTACACGGCCGAGGATCCGCACTCGCTGCCGAACATGACGACGTATCGCGATGTACGCGAGCTCATGAAGTCGAACATCCCGACGCGGCAGTCGGCGTCGTATCGCACGCGCTACTTCGTGCATCCCGATCCGAAGGTCGCGCGTCCGTACAACGCCGACGTGCGCCTCGTCTTCTCCGACTTCTTCACCATGTTCAACCTGCCGTTCCAATACGGCGGACCGTGGGACAAGGCCGCGGACGCGAAGCCGGAGCCGGTGATCGTCATCGATCACGACACGAACCAGAAGCTGTTCGGCGGCGCGAACAGCGTCGGCCGCACGGTGCGCCTCGAAGACCGCGACTACAAAGTCATCGGCGTGCTCGCCCCGTGGAATCCGCCCGTGCGCTACTACGACCTGACGCAGGGACTCGGCCCGAAGGTCGAGCCGATCTACATGCCGTTCAACTTCACGCCGATCCTCGAGATCCGCACGTTCGGCAACAGCGATGGCTGGAAGGGAATCGACGGCGACGGCTACGAGGCGTTCCTCAACTCGGAGACGACGTGGCTGATGTACTGGGTCGAGCTGCCGACGCCCGAGAAGCAGCAGGCGTTCCGCCAGTACGTGAACAACTACGTGTCGGACCAGAAGAAGCACGGCCGCTTCGAGCGCCCGCTGCACACGGAAGTGACGTCGATGCCCGACCTGATGATCGAGCAGCAGATCGTGCCGCCGCAGATTCGCTCGCTGGCGATCGTGTCGGTGCTCTTCCTCATCGTCTGCTCGCTGAACCTCATCGGCCTGCTCCTCGGCAAGTTCCTGGCGCGCATCCCGGAAGTGTCCGTGCGACGCGCGCTCGGCGCGAGCCGCCTGCAGGTGTTCTGGCAGCACATCGTCGAGTGCGAGCTGGTGGGAATCGTCGGCGGCGTGATCGGTCTCAGCGTGTCGGTGCTAATGCTGAAGCTGATCGCGAAGTTCATCCCGAACGGCGACGTCGTCCACCTCGACGGCGAAATGATCGCCGTCTCGATCTTCCTGTCCCTCGTCGCCGGCCTGCTCGCCGGCATCTACCCCGCCTGGCGCGTCTGCTCGGTCGCGCCTGCGATGCAGTTGAAGGTGCAGTGAGAGTCAACTAAGTAGGAGGACACCATGCCCATCGGTCCCATCATCCGTGCGATGCGCCACAACCGCATGCGCTTTGCCTTCATCATCCTCGAGATCGCGATCACGCTGGCGATCGTGACGAATGCGGTGAACATGATTCTCGACGAGCGGCAGAAGATGCTGCAGAAGTCGGGATTCGACGACGACAACCTCGTCTCCATCGCGTACCAGCCGTTCGCGCCGGAGTTCAAGGAAGACACGTACGTCGAGCAACTCGTGCAGAAGGACATGCGCGCGATCCGCTCGATCCCCGGCGTGAAGTCGGTGGCCACGACGTACTTCCTCCCGTGGCAGGGCGGCGGCAGCTCGGGCACGTGGAAGACGGACGGCTTCAACGGCAAGTTCCAGGCGCAGCTCTACGCCGCCCGCGGCGACATCTTCGGCACCCTCGGCGTGAAGGTGACGCAGGGACGCGCGTTCGTCGAGACGGACACGCCGGTCGAGATGAACGTGCCGACGAAGGTGACGGTCATCAGCCGCGCGCTCGCGAAGAAGCTGTGGGGCGACGCGAATCCGATCGGCCGCGTGATCACGAACGGCGAAGGCGAGACGCCGCGCACGGTCATCGGCATCATCGACGACTTCTACAACCCGTACGCGTGGAACATCGGCGAGTACGTGCTCTTCACGCCGGGACGCGCGTACGACAGCGGCGGCGCCGTGTTCCTCGTCCGCACCGAGCCGGGCGCGATGAAGTCGGTGACGTCGCAGCTCGAGCCGCGGCTGATCTCGGTCAATCCGGGACGCGTGTTCCGCATGTTCACGATCTCGGAGATGAAGGACCGCTACTTTTCGAGCGGCACGCTCGTCATTCGCGCGATGACGGGGATCATCATCATCCTCGTGTTCATCACGGCGCTCGGGATCATCGGCATCAGTTCTCTCGCCGTGGCCGAACGCACGAAGCAGATCGGCACACGCCGCGCCCTCGGCGCGACGCGCGGCGACATCCTCAAGCACTTCCTGCTCGAGAACTGGCTGATCACGACGGCCGGTCTGATCCTCGGCGTGATCGGCGCGTACGCGCTGAATGTCTTCCTCGTCAGCAAGCTCTCGGACGTGAAGATGAACTGGGAGCTCGTCGCCGGAGGTATGTTGTTGCTGTGGTTGAACGGATTGCT
>DATELS010000121.1:0-2031 GCA_035276365.1 Thermoanaerobaculia bacterium | reverse complement strand
CCGGCCGGCGCGACCGTCATCGGCGTGCCCGCCAGAATCAGGGAGAGGTGAGACTCAGTGGATCCGATTTACATGGCCGGTCCGTGGATCACGGAAAAAGAAGTGGAGACCGTCGTCGACGCGATGCGCAACGGGTGGTACGAGAAGCCGTACTACTACGTCGAGACGTTTCAAAAAGAATTCGCCGCGTACCACGGGCGCAAGTACGCGCTCATGACGCCGAACTGCACCACCGCCATCCACCTCCTCCTCACCTGCCTCGGCATCGAAGAAGGCGACGAGGTGATCGTGCCCGACTGCACGTGGATCGCGTCCGCGGCGCCGATCACGTATCTCAAGGCGACGCCCGTCTTCTGCGACATCGATCCCGTGCACTGGTGCCTCGATCCCGAAGCAGTCGAGAAGCGCATCACATCGAAGACGAAGGCGATCATCGCCGTCGGTCTCTTCGGCAACATGCCGCTGATGGACGAGCTGCAAGCGGTCGCCGATCGCCACGGCATCCTGCTCGTCGAAGACTCCGCCGAGTCCCTCGGCTCAACGTACAAAGGCCGCAAAGCGGGCACGTTCGGCATCGGCTCGGTCTTCAGCTTCCATCGCACGAAGACGCTCTGCACGGGCGAGGGCGGCATGCTCGTCCTCGACGACGACGCGCTGTACGAGAAATGCGTCGTGTGGCGCGATCACGGACGCGGACCGCGCACGAAGATGTATTACAACGAGGAAGTCACGTACAAATACATGCCCTTCAACGTGCAGGCCGCGCTCGGCTACGCACAGTTCCACCGGCTCGATGAGCTGGTCGGACGCAAGCGCGAGATCTACGAGTGGTACAAGGAAGACCTCGCGGACGTGCCCGATCTGCAGTTCAACTCCGATCCCGAGGGCGGCTTCAACGCGGTGTGGATCACGGGACTCGTCTTCGGCCGCAGCCACGGCATGGACAAGGAGACGGCGATCGCGAAGATGAAGGAGATCGGCCTGCCGCTGCGCCCGTTCTTCTATCCGCTGTCGTCGCTGCCGGCGTATCCGGGCAAAGAGGAAGAAGGGCGGCGCAACAATCCGCGCGCGTACGACATCTCCAGTCGCGGCGTGAATCTGCCGTGCGCAATGAACCTGACGCGCGAGCACACGCGCGCCATGTGCGACGGCATCCGCCGCATTCTCGAAAGATAGCGATGCCCGAACGCCTGCGCGGAAAGCGCGTCCTCGTCACCGGCGGCCTGGGCTTCATCGGAAGCAACGTCGTCCACCGCTGCCTCGCCCTCGGCGCCTCCGTGACGGTGTACGACATGCTCGATCCGCGCTCGGGCGGCAACATGGAGAACCTGCGTTCCGTCGAGAACGACATCCGCATCGAGCTGAATGACATCCGCAGCTTCGAAGGCGTGAGCGCGGTGATCCGCGGACACGACGTACTGTTCAACTGCGCCGCGTACACGTCGCATCCGAACTCGATGAAGGAGCCGCTCATCGACATCGATGTGAACTGCAAGGCCGTGATCAACATCCTCGAGGCGGTAAAACGCTTCAATCGAGAGTGCAAGATCGTGCACATCGGGACGAGCACGCAGATCGGGCGGATGGTCTTCAATCCGGTCACGGAGACCCATCCGGAGTTCCCGCTCGACATCTATTCGGCCGACAAGAGTGCCTCCGAAAAGTACGTGCTGATCTACGGACAGGCGTACGGGCTGCGCACGACGTGCGTGCGTCTCGCGAACGTGTTCGGTCCGCGCTCGAACATCCGCAGCGCCGACTTCGGCTTCATGAACTACTTCATCGGACTCGGACTGCAGGATAAGACGATCTCCGTGTTCGGCGAGGGCGGGCAGTTGCGCACGATCACGTACGTCGAGGACGTCGTGGAGGCGCTGATCTGCGCGGCGGTCGACGATGCCGCGGACGGCGAGACGTTCTTCGCCGTCGGCGACAAGCAGTACAGCGTCGCGGAGATCGCGGAGTCGATCGCGACGAACGTCGGCGGACGCGTGCAGTACGTGGAGTGGCCGCGCGACCGCGAGATGATCA
>DATELS010000120.1:0-2587 GCA_035276365.1 Thermoanaerobaculia bacterium | reverse complement strand
TGAAGATCACCGCGTTCATCGACGGCGCCGCCCGCGGCAATCCCGGGCCGGCGGGCTACGGCGTGTACATGACCACCGACTCCGGCGACATCATCGAAGTCCACGGCTACCTCGGCCGCACGACGAACAACGTCGCGGAGTACGCGGGACTGCTCGAGGCGCTCGAAGTCGCGCGCGATGAAGGGGCGACCGAGGTGGAGATCGTGTCGGACTCGGAACTGCTGGTGAAGCAGATGCTCGGCGTCTATCGCGTCAAGCACCCGAACCTCGTGCCGATGCATCAGCAGGCGAAGACGATGGTGCGCAACTTCCGCCGCTTCTCCATCCGCCACACGCTGCGCGCCGGCAACAAGGAGGCCGATCGCCTCGCCAACCGCGCCGTCGACGGCGCGAACGGAAGAGTCGTCGAGCGCAAACGTGTCGCGAGCTGACGAGATCCGCGCGAATGCGATGAGCATCGAGGCGCGCATCGCCGCGGCGTGCGAGCGCGCGGGACGCGCGCGCGGCGACGTGCGCCTGATCGCGGTGACGAAGACATTTCTCGCGAGCGACGTCGAGCACGCGATCACCGCGGGCATGACCGACGTCGGCGAGAACAAGGTGCAGGAGGCGCGCGAGAAGAAGCCGTCCGTGCGCGGCGACGCGCGGTGGCATCTCATCGGACACCTGCAGTCGAACAAGGCGAAGGACGCGGTGGGGCTTTTCGATCTGATTCAAACGATCGACTCGGAATCGCTCGCGGAGAAAGTCGCGCGCGCGGCGGACGCGGCGCGGAAGACGCAGGACGTGCTGCTGCAGGTGAACATCGGACGCGAGTCGCAGAAGAGCGGCGTCGATCCGTCGGATGCGCAGTCGCTCGCGGCGCGCATGGCGAAGCTCTCGTCGCTGCGACTTCGCGGACTGATGACGATTCCGCCGCTCGGCGAGGCCGAGGAGATGAGGCCGTTCTTTCGCGATCTGAAACGGATGCGCGATGATCTCGGACTCGAGGAGCTGTCGATGGGGATGACCGATGACTTCGAAGTCGCGATCGAAGAAGGGGCGACGATGATCCGCGTCGGCCGCGCAATTTTTGGGAGCCGCGGCTAAATGGAATTCGTGCTCATCGTCTTTCGCGCGCTCGATCTCATCCTGTACATCCTGCAGTGGACGGTCTTTGTGTGGGTGATCCTCTCGTGGATCCTGTTCTTCCTGCGCGACTCGAAGTTCCGCTGGCGGCACCGCCAGTTCTACGGGATCCTCGAACAGCTCAACGACATCTTCGAGCGCATGACGCGCCCGTTCCTCCGCCCCATCCGCCGCTGGCTGCGCCGCTTCGATACCGCGGGCATCGACTGGTCGCCGATGGTGCTCGTGATCCTGATCTGGATCCTGCGCCAGGTGCTGGCGGCCGCGCAGATGAGGCTTATACTGAGTTAGCACGCGAACGCGTGCTGTGGTGTGTCGGGAGGGCGTCCCATGCAAAACCTCACTCCGCTCGAGATTCAGAAGCAAACCTTTCCTCGGGCACTCAAGGGGTACAACGCGGATGACGTGCGCGCGTACCTCCACCTCGTCGCCGAAGAGATCGAGCGGCTGCTGCGCGAGAACGACCGGCTCATGCGCGACTCGTCCGTGCTGCGCGAGGATCTCGAGGATCACTCGAATCGCGAGCGCATCCTGAAAGACACGCTGCTCTCCGCGCAGAAAGTCGCGGAGGACCTGACGGCGAACGCGCGCAAAGAGGCGGAGCTGATCGTGAAGGACGCGGAGCTGCTCGCGGAGCGCGTGATCGGCCAGGCCATGCAGCGCGTCGGCGATCTGGAGCGATCGATCAGCGATCTCAAGATCGAACGCCGCGCCGCGCGCAACAAACTGCAGGCGACGCTCGACACGATCCAGCAGATGGTCCTGCTCGATGCGGAAGAAGAGGCGAATGAGCAGCCGTTGACGTCTCTCTTCAGACAGCGCAACTCGTGACGCTGCTGATTCGCAATCTGTCGCAGATCGCCACTCCCACCGGCACGACCGCCGCGCGCGGCGCGGCGATGCGCGCGCTCGACGTGCGCGAGAAGTCGGTGATCGTCGTGAAGGACGGTCGCTTCGCGTTCATCGGCCGCGAGAGTGACAAACCCGCGGAGCTGGCGATCGACGAAGACTTCGACGCGCGCGGCGCATGCGCGGTCCCGGGCTTCGTCGACACGCACACGCATCTCCCGTTCGCCGGCTTGCGCGAGTCGGAGTTCAATCGCCGTCTGCAGGGCGAGACATACGAGCAAATCGCGGCGTCCGGCGGCGGCATCGCATCGACGGTGCGTGCCACGCGCGCGGCGACGGAGAAGGAGCTCGCGCAGAACGTGCTGGCGCGCACGCGGCTCATGGCGCGGTACGGCACGACGACGGCCGAGGCGAAGAGCGGGTATGGGTTGGAACGGGAGGCGGAGCTGCGGCAGTTGCGCGCCATTCAGCGCGCGAACGCCGAGTCGCCCGTGAGACTCGTGCCCACCGTGCTCGCCGCGCACGAGTTTCCGCCGGAGAGCCGCGGCAACGCCGCCGCGCGCGCGGAGTACATCGACGTCGTGATCCACGACATCATGCCCGCCGTGGC
>DATELS010000119.1:0-2958 GCA_035276365.1 Thermoanaerobaculia bacterium | reverse complement strand
CGTCTTCCGCTACAAAAATCGCGACGTCGACGCGCAGAGCGTCGGGCGCGAGCTGCGCGTGCGCGCGGTGCTCACCGGTTTCGTGAAGCACATCGGCGAGCGGCTGCAGATCAACGTGGAGCTCGTCGACTCCGTCGACGGCGCGCAGCTCTGGGGCGAGACGTACAACCGCCAGCTCGCCGATCTCATGACGCTGCAGGAAGACATGTCGCACGAGATCGTCGAGAAGCTGCGGCTGCGCCTCACAGGCGCGGAGAAGAAGAAGCTCCGCAAGAAGACGACGGAGAACAGCGAGGCGTACCAGCTCTATCTCAAAGGCCGCTTCCACTGGAACAAGCGGACGGAGGAGAGTCTCAAGCGCGGCATTCAGTTCTTCCGCGAGGCGATCGATTCCGATCCGTCGTTTGCCAGCGCGTACGCGGGACTCGCGGACAGCTTCATCACGCTGGCGACGAACATTCCGCTGCCGCCGCAGGAGGCGATGCCGAAGGCAAAGGCCGCGGCGATGAAGGCGTTGGAGATCGATGAAGGTCTCGCGGAAGCTTGGGCATCGCTCGGCGCGGTGCGATGGTGGTTCGACTGGGATTGGGAAGGCGCGGAGGAAGCGTATCGCCGTGCCGTCGAGCTGAATCCGAACTACGCGACGGCGCACGACGGCTACGCGATGCTGCTCTCCGCGCGCGGCCGCTTCGGCGACGCGATCGATCAGATCACGAAGGCGGCGGACCTCGATCCGCTGTCGATGATCATCGCGGTGCACGCGGGCTGGCCGTTCTACTTCGCGCGCGACTTCGAGAGCGCGACGCGACGCTTCCGCAAAGCGCTCGAATTGGACGAGCGCTTCATCCCCGCCCACGGCTGGCTCGGCATGGCCCTCGGCCAACAGCATCGCTACACGGAGGCGCTCGACGCATTCGGCCGCGCGCTCGAAGTCGATCACGTGCCGATCCTCACCGCGATGCTCGCGCACACGCACGCGATCGCCGGCGACCGCGAGAAAGCGCTCGCGCTGCTCGAGTCACTCAACGACGAACGCCGCCGCCGCTACATTTCCGCCTACGACATCGCCGTCGTTCACGCCGGCCTCGGCGACACGACGAGCGCAATCGCGCACCTGCGCGCCGCGCTGGAAGAACGGTCCGCGTGGATGGTCTTCCTCAACGTCGACCCGCGCCTCGATCGTCTGCACGCGGAGCCGGAGTTCGGGGAGATTGCGGCGCAACTGCGGTAGCCGCGCAGACGCGCCGATCGTTGCTAGTTACTGGTGGCTGGTTATCTGTGGTGCTGCGTCGTGGCGCCAGTCCCCACAAGCAACCAGGAACCAGCCATCAGCAACGAGTCGGCGCGAAAGCGCCGCGCTTTGCTAACCTTATCTCCGCACATGTCACGGAAACAGCTCCTCTCCCGGGTTTACAGCGAACAGATCATCGGAGTCGTGCGGGAAGACAGCGTCGAGGCGGCGCATGCGGTCGCCGACGCGTATGCGCGCAACGGCATCCACATCATCGAAGTCACGATGACGACGCCCGACGCGGTCGAGCTCATGGCGCTTCTCGCCAAGCGCTATGGGCCGGACGTCACTGTCGCCGCGGGCACGATCCGCAGCACGAACGACGCGGCACTCGCGCGACGCGCGGGTGCGGAGGTCATCGTCTCGCCGCACACCGATCCGCACGTGATCGAGTACGCGAACGAGAACGACCTCCTCTGCATCGCCGGCGTCGCGACCGCGACGGAGATCATCCGCGCGTGGGAAACGGGTTGCGACATCGTCAAGGTCTATCCCGCGCAGCACCTCGGCGGTCCCGACTACATCCGCACCATCCGCGGTCCGATCCGCGACGTGCCCATGCTCGCCGGCGGCCCCGTGCCGCTCGACATGATCGACGCCTACCTCGACGCCGGCTGCGTCGCCGTCAACCTCGGCGGCTCGCTCGCGGTTCCGGACCTCGTCCGCGAGCAGCAGTGGGACGAGATCGGCCGCCGCGCGATGCTCGCCGCGTCCATCATCCAGTCGCGACGCATGGCGCAGGAGCCGGTCGTTCCGTACATCCACTGATGACCGCGCTCCTCACCCTGCTGCTCCTCGCCACCACGACCGCCGCGCCGGCGAAGGAAGTGCGCACCGACTGGATGCGCCCGGACGCGTTCCATCTCAAGATCGGCATGTCGCGCATGCAGGTCATGAGCACGCTCGACGCGTGGTCGCCGAAGAAGGGCAAGACGGAAGACGAAGTGATCGTCGACTACAGCGACGACAAGTCGATGACGCTCGAGTTTCGCAACGAGCGACTGCACTCCGTCCGCTTCGAGCTCTTCGTGCTCCTGCCGCTCGTGCGCAAGGCGTTTGACGAAGAACGCGCGACGCTGCTCCACGATCGCGGCGAGCCGCCCAAGGCGACGAAGTCGATTCTCATCTACGACAACGCGCTGCCGAACGTGATGGTCGTCGTCACCGACGATCCGAAGTCGGCGCAGGGCAAGCAGGGACTGGGCGTGCTCGCGGTGCGTTACTACGATCCGCGCTGACGCGCGCTACTCGTGCGATCCGCCGCCGCCCGTGAGCGCGGCGCGTGGCGTCGCATCCTCCGCGGCGCGTTCCACGTAGCGGTGCGTCTTCCCCTCGTAGATGAAGACGCCGTCGCCGAGCGTGCCGACGTAGAAGCGATCGGCGGCGAACGAGTCGGGGATCACGCTCGTCACTTCCGCGTTGCGCACCGGCAGCGTGAGCTGTGTCCACTGCGCGTCCGCGGGCTCGCCGATGAGAATCTCGCGCTGCTGGCGCGACGTGAGGAACAGCATCTGCCCGTTCGTGCGGCTGCCGCCGTACACCGCCGCGTACTGCGCGTTCGGCGCATCGGACGGCGCCCATGCGCGCGTCGCGTCGAGCGTTCCCGCATTCACGCCCTGCGAGCCCGCGATGAAGAGATGCTCGACGCCGTTGATCGTGCGAATCGC
>DATELS010000118.1:0-20553 GCA_035276365.1 Thermoanaerobaculia bacterium | reverse complement strand
GGCATCGCGCGTTCGAAGTCGAAGTCGATCGCGAGGACGTCGCGCGACTCGCCGCCGATCCGCGCGTGCGCGCGGTCGAGATCGACGACGGCGGCACCGGCGGACTGCTGCAGAGCCTTCCGCTGATCGGCGTCGACGTCGTGCGCGCGCAAGGTTTCGACGGCCGCGGCGTGACCGTCGCGGTGCTCGACACGGGACTCGACGTCGCGAATCCCGACTTCGCGGGCCGCATCGTCGGGCAGCGCTGCTTCTGCGACAACCTCGACGGCACCGGCTGCTGCCCCGACGGCAATCAGCAACAGCTCGGCGCCGGATCCGCGAACGACGACAACGGCCACGGCACGAACGTGACCGGGATTCTCGCGGGCGGCGGCGCGTCGGCGCCCGCGGGTGTGGCGCCCGCGGCGAACATCGTCGCGATCAAGGTCATGGATCGCACGAACTCGTTCCGCAGCTTCACGCAGATCTATCGCGCGCTGCAGTGGATCGTCGACGAGCTCCCCGACGTCCGCGTCATCAACATGTCCCTCGGCTCCGCCGCGCTGTTCACGTCGCAGAACTGCGGCACGTCGGCGCGCGCACTGGGCATGGAAGAGGTGATCGCGACGCTGCGCGCGCGCGGCGTGCTGATCACGGCGTCGACGGGCAATCAGGGATCGAAGACGATGACCGCGATTCCCGCGTGCATGCAGGACGTGATCGGCGTGGCCGCGCTGTACGACACGCCGGGCACGTACTCGTTCTATCCGGGCGTGTGCACGGACACGAACGCGCAGCTCGGCGCGGTGACGTGTTTCTCGAACAGCAGCGACGCGGTGGACATGGTCGCGCCTGGCGCGCCGATCACGGCGTCACGCCGCGGCGGCGGAAGCGTGACGTACGCGGGCACGTCGATGGCGTCGCCGCACGTCGCGGGCGTGATCGCGCTGATGCTGCAGGCCAGCGGCGGGACGCTGACGTCGGATCAGATGGAGCAGATCCTGAAGTCGACGGCGAAGATCGCGATCGATCCGCGCAACGGCCTGATGGTGCCGAGCCTCGACGCGGCGGCCGCGATCTCCGCGACGCCGCGGGCGCATCCCGGACCGCGACGCCGCGCGGTCAGGAAATAGCGCGGCGGCAGCGCGAGAACTTTCCGCGACTCGCGCGCCCGATCAGAACCACGCCAGCCAATTCGACGCATAGGAAGAAGCCCAGCGCGAAGTCGACGGCCGCCTCGGTGCGCAGGAATGCCGGACCGACATGCGCGACGATGCGCGCGTACGTGGACACACCGATAATGCCGATGGCGAAGACGAGGAAGGGGAGTCGTTTTCTCATGGGTGTTTGAAGTACGCGTCACGCGCCGCGGAGTTTCAGGACGAGCTTGCCGAAGTGCTCGCTCGACGCCATGAGGCGATGCGCCTCGTCGACGCGCTCGATGGGCAGCACCTGGTGAAGGACGGGGCGAATCCGGCCGGCGTCGAGATCGTCCCCGAAGCGCTCCAGAAACGCCGCGACGATGCGCGCCTTCTCTTCGACCGGCCGTGAACGCAAGGTCGAGCCGAGGATTTGCGCGCGCTTGGTGAGGAGCATGCCGACGTCGAGACTCGCGTGACGCTCACCGCCCATCGAGCCGATGACGACGATGCGCCCGTCGCTCGCGAGCGCATCGAGATCGCGTTGCAGATACTTCGCGCCGATGTGATCGAGGACGACGTTCACGCCGCGCGCCTTCTCGACGAAGTCTTCCTCGCGATAGTTGATGGCGACGTCCGCGCCATGCTCCATGCACCGCGCGCACTTTTCATCCGAGCCCGCGGTGACGAGCACGCGCACGCCCGCGAGCTTCAGCAGCGTGATCGCCGCCGTGCCGACGCCGCTCCCGCCGCCATGAATGAGCGCGCTCTCGCCCTCACGCACACGCGCGAGCAAAAACAAATTCAGAAACGCGGTGAGAAACACCTCCGGAATCGCCGCCGCCTCGTCGTCGCTCAGCGCATCCGGCACATGCATCGCCGACCCCGCATCGACGATGACGTCGTCCGCGTACCCGCCACCCGCAAGCAACGCCATCGCGCGATCGCCCACCTTCCACCCGCGCACGTCGCTCCCCACTTCCGCGACCACGCCCGCGCATTCGAGGCCGAGGACTTCGGACGCGCCGGGCGGGGGCGGGTAGTGGCCCGCGGCCTGGAGGAGGTCGGCGCGGTTGACGCCGGCGGCGCGGTTCGCGATGCGCAGAGACGACGGGAGAAGGCTCATAGGCTCACAGGCTCATAGTCTCATAGGAGTTTCTATGCGCCTTTGCACCTATGAGCCTATGCGCCTATGAGACTGTGAGACTATCTCCCGCCGTGAACGAAGCAGTGATCGCGTGTCGCGACCTGAAAAAGCACTACCCCGACGTCAAAGCCGTCGACGGGATCGATCTCGAAGTGCGTCGCGGCGAGTGCTTCGGTCTTCTCGGACCGAACGGCGCGGGGAAGACGACCACCATCGAGATCCTCGAAGGCCTCAATACTGCCGACAGCGGCGACGTCCGCATCCTCGGCATGAACTGGAAAGAGAACGAGCGCGATCTGCGCGAGCGCATCGGCGTGTCGCTGCAGGAGACGCAGCTCGCGGAGAAGGTCACCGTCTACGAGACCGTGCGCCTCTTCCGCTCGTTCTATCGCAACGGACCCGATCCCGATGAGCTGCTGCGCAGCCTCTCGCTCGACGAGAAGCGCAACGCGCGCGTCGGGAAATTGTCGGGCGGGCAGAAGCAGCGGCTCGCCGTCGCGTGCGCGCTCGTCGGCAATCCCGACATCCTCTTCCTCGACGAGCCGACCACCGGACTCGATCCGCAGAGCCGTTTGCAGCTCTGGGACGTCGTCGCCGGATTTCGCAAGCGCGGCGGAACGGTGTTGCTCACCACGCACTACATGGAAGAAGCGGAACGCCTCTGCGATCGCGTGGCGATCGTCGATCACGGTAAGCGCATCGCGCTCGGTACGCCGCAGGAGCTGATCGCCAAGCTCGAGGCGACGAACATCATCGAGTTCGCGAGCGAGCCTGCGCTCGAAGAGAGCGACTTCTCGAAGATCCAGGGCTTTCACGGCGCGACGAAGCGCGGCGACAAATGGCAGTTGCGCGTCGACTCGCTCGCCGTCGCGGTGCCGCAGCTCATCAACGCAGTCGATGCGAAGGGCGCGCAGCTCGCGACGCTGAGCACGCACGCGGCGACGCTGGAAGATCTCTTCGTCGCGTTGACGGGACGGGAGCTGCGCGATGCCTGAGACGAACAAGCGCCCGACGCATCATCCGCTCGTCGAGCTGACGATCATTCGACTCAAAGAGTTTCTGCGCGAGCCTGACGCCGTGTTCTGGGTCTTCGCGTTTCCCATCCTCCTCACCGTCGCCCTCGGCTTCGCGTTTCGCGAGAAGGCGCCGGAGAAGATTCCGGTCGGCATCGTGAAGAGCGAGACCTCGCAGCGCATGTTCGACGCGATGAAGAAGTCGCCCGCGCTGCTGCCGCGGCTCTACTCCGCCGAAGAAGGCAAGGAGCAGTTGCGGCGCGGAAAGATCTCGCTGCTCGTCGTCGCCGACGAGCACCATCTCGTCTATCGCTTCGACACGACGCGTCCCGACGCGCGCACGGCGCGTGTCGAGGTCGATCACGCATTGCAATCCGCCGCGGGTCGGCGCGACGTCTTCACCGCGACCGAGGAGCATGTGTCCGAGCAGGGCGCGCGCTACATCGACTTCCTCGTGCCGGGGCTCATCGGCATGAACCTCATGGGCACGAGCATGTGGAGCATCGGCTTCAGCGTCGTGAACGCGCGTCTGCGCAAGCTGCTCAAGCGGATGATGGCCACGCCGATGCGGAAGTCGCAGTACCTCATCGCGCAATTCCTGTCGCGGCTCGTGTTCCTCGTGCTGGAGGTCGCGATCGTGGCGACGTTCGCGTGGCTCGTCTTCCACGTCCACATCCGCGGCTCCCTCTTCACCTTCGCCCTCGTCTGCTTCCTCGGCGGCTGCGCGTTCTCCGGACTCGGCCTGCTCATCGCGACGCGCGCGAAGACGCTGGAGGCGATCAGCGGTCTGATGAACGTGATCATGATGCCGATGTGGATCTGCTCCGGCGTCTTCTTCTCGTACGAGCGCTTTCCTGACGCGGCGCTGCCGGTGATTCGTGCTTTGCCTCTGACGGCGCTGAACGACGCGCTGCGCGCGGTGATGAACGACGGCGCGACTCTCGCCCAACTCTCCCCGCAACTCCTCAACCTCGGCGCCTGGGCCATCGTCAGCTACGCGATCGGGCTGCGGATCTTCCGCTGGAACTGAGGACGACGGTCTCCCGATCGTTCGTGAACCAGAGGCGGAACGCGCGGTCGTTCGCGAGGTAGTGGAGGATCGTGCGGCGGAAGCCGCAGCGGCACGGCAGGTCGATGCCGAGGTCTTCGAGGCGCGGGGGATAGTCGCCGTCGCGGGCGAGGAGCGCGGCGCGCACGGACTCCGCGTTCGCGACGCAGTCTTCCCACGCGTGCGCGAACTGGCGTTGCCCGAGGAGGAGGCCGGCGAGCATGACGATGCCGGTGGCGAGAACGGCGGCGCGTCCGTGTCGCGTGAGGAACGTCATCACGATCGTCGCGAGCGGAATCACGATCGCGAAGAGGGTCTGCACGAACCCGAGCTCACCGCGCTCGCCGAGGAGCATGCCGAAGAGGAAGGCGCCGAGGGCGTAGAGGAGGGAGAGCACGGCGCGCACGATATCGCATGGCTCAGGTTGCCATATTGAAGTATTCATGCAAGGATGGCGATCCGTCCAACCACCCCACCATCCTAAAGGAGACCCGCCTGTGAAAACTCGCTCTACCTCGATCCTTGCCCTGGTTTTCGTCGTTTCCCTGTTCGCTCCGCAAACCTTCGCCAGTTGCACGCCCGGCGGCGCATGCAACGGGTTCATCGTCGGCGGCGTCTGTCACTCGTACAACTACCTTTCCAACTGGAATTTCGATAGCAGTTGCTCGTGGACTTACGGCTCCGGCGCGTCGCGCAAGACCGACAACGGAATCTGCGGCGGCACGTACTCGACGAACTACGCGCAGCTCGCGTACAACGGCTCGCCCACGCGGACGACGCGCCTGTATCAGACGGTGTACATCCCGACGTCGAGCGAGACGGGCTACGTGTCCTCGAACACGTCGTGGGTCGTCGGCTATCACGTCGACATCGCCACGGACACGTTCGACCACGGCGAGACGCTGCAGGTGCGCGTGCTCAATGCGAGCACGAATGCCGTGATCGCGAGCGGGCCGGTTTACTACGGCGACACCACGGATCCGGACTGCCGCGCCGACAGCTTTTCGTTCACCGCGAACCTGAATGGCGTGAACGTGAAGCTCGAGGTCAAGGCGGTGCTGCCGGACGGCTCCGAGTACTCGGTGTTCAACGTCGACGACATCGAGCTCGATCAGATCATCCCGTAATGCACGTTGGACTGCGGCAGCAGCGCGCTGCCGCAGTCCAAACCTCTCGCTAGAACGAGAACGTCAGGCCGACGTTCACTTCACCCTGATAGAAGTTGCGGTCGCTGAAGTTGTCGCAGAACGAGCAACTGTCGTTGCCGTCGTTCTCCAGCGCGGTGAAGAAGCCGCGTCCTTCGACCTTGAGGCTCAGCGCGCGGCTCATCGGAACCTTCACGCCGATTCCCGCCGATGCAGAGAAGCGATTCTCCGCGGAGATGCCGTTGATCTGCGGATCGACGTTCGCGAGTCCCGCGCTGACGACCGCGTACGGCGTCGCGTTACGCGAGCGCGCGAACGGGAACTGCAGTCCCGCGTGCAGGTACGTGACGTCGATGTCCGCGACCTCGTTGTCGGGCTCGAACAAACCGCCCGCGGTCTCGAGCTGCGAGGACTGGCGATCGGCCATGAGCTCGAGCTTCATCCCGGTGTCGCCCAGGGGGATGCCGAGGGAGAGGCCGAAGTTGGCGCTGGAGGCGACATCGACGTCGTCGTTGAAGAGAAACGTCTCGCTGTCGAAGATCGTCCCGCCCCAGCGATAGCCGACGAACGGCGTGAGCTCGAACGCGGACTCGCTCGGCGTGTCGCGATAGTTGCGATTGCGATTGCGGTCGCGACGCCAGTCATCGTCGCGGCCCTGTGCGAGAAGAGAAGTGGTGGCGGTGAGAAGAAGAAGCGTTACTGCCAGTCGACGCATGTGGAATCCTCCGGATGATTTCGGCCTGCCCGATACAATTCGCGCACCATGAAAGTTGCCACCTGGAACGTGAACGGAATCCGCGCGCGACACGAGCAATTCGCGCAGTGGGCGGTCGCCGAACAGCCGGACGTGATCTGCCTGCAGGAGATCAAGGCGAAGCTCGATCAAATCCCGCAAACCTGTTCGGTGGAAGGATATACGTGCTACTGGCACGGCGCGGGCGGGTACTCGGGAGTGGCGCTGCACATCCGCCGCGGCTTCGCCGCGGAGCCGCAGTACACGCATCCGGACTTCGATCAGGAGACGCGCATCGTACAGGCTCAAATCGAGGACACTGTGTTCACCAGCGTGTACGTTCCGAACGGCGGGAAGGACTTCGAGGCGAAGATCGCGTTCATCCACGCGCTGATCGCATACGCGTCGGACCTGCGCGCGCGCGGCACGAAGCTGGTGCTGTGCGGCGACATGAACATCGCCCGCTCGGACATGGACGTGCACCCGAAGGAGCGCAAACCGCGCGCGATCGGACAACTCCCGCAGGAGCGCGAGCTGTTCGAACGCCTGCTGCGCGAAGGCGGTCTGGTGGACGTCGGCCGCATGCTGTACCCGGACGACGCGGAGTACTTTTCGTGGTGGGCCCCGTGGCGCAACATGCGCCAACGCAACATCGGCTGGCGCCTCGACTACGTGCTCGCGAGCGAGTCACTGGCGAAGAAGGCGGTGTCGTGCCCGTCGCAACGGGAGGTGGGCACGAGCGACCACGCGCCGGTGGTGGCGACGTTCGGGTAAGAGGTAGTACCGCGAGTAGCGTCCGGCCGTATACTAGTCAGAATGACTAGAACCTCGCGAAAGCCGCGCGCAGGCCGTTGGGCGCTTCAGGACGCGAAGGCGCGTTTCAGCGAAGTCGTTCGCAAGGCGAAGACGGAGGGGCCGCAGCGGATCACCGTGCATGGCCGCGAGGAAGTCGTCGTCGTGTCCGTCGAGGAATATCGCCGCGTGAAGGGACAGCCCTCGGGACAGGCGCTCGTCGATCTCCTGCGCGACTCGCCTCTCGCTGACCTCACGATCGAGCGCGTGCGCACGCGGAGTCGCGTGCGTCGCGTCGATCTGTGACCGGCTGGCTGCTCGATACGAACGTCCTCTCGGAGCTGCACCGGCCGAAGCCGAATGCGGCGATCGTGCAGTTCGTCGCGAGTCAGCCGCTCGAGCTTCTCTACGTCAGCGTCGTCACGTTTGCCGAGATCCGCTTCGGGATCGAACTCGTGAAAGACGTGAGCCGGCGGATGGAGCTCAATGACTGGCTGACGCACAAACTGCGACCGATGTTCGAGGACCGCGTGCTGGAGATCGGCGAAGACATCATGCTCAAGTGGCGGCTGCTGGTCGACGACGGACGCAAGAGCAGTCACACGTACTCGGAGCCCGACCTGCTCATCGCCGCGACCGCTTTGCATCACGGCCTCACGATCGTCTCGCGCGACACGCGGGAGTACGGGAAGGCGGACGTTCCGGTTTTCAACCCGTGGAAGGCCTGAAGGAAAGTTCGCGGCCCGCCTCTGCGAACCGCGAACTGCGAACTGCGAACTACTCGAGCACGACGAGCACGACGCGGCGGTTCGCCGAGCGTCCTGCCTTCGTCTTGTTCGACTCGACCGGGAGCGTGTCGCCGTACGAGATCGTCGACATGCGGTTGAGCGGGAGCTTGTGCTCGCGGGAGAGGTAGCGGCGCACCGCGTCCGCGCGGCGCTGGCCGAGCTCCTCGTTGTAGCGTTCGCCGCCCGTGTCATCCGTGTGGCCCTGGATCTCGACGAAGTATTGCTCGTTGAGCGCGGTCACGCGTCCTGCGAACTCGTCGAGCGCGGCCTTCGCCTTCGCGTCGAGCTCGTACTTGTCCAGCGCGAACTTCACCCGATCCTCGGAGAACGACTGCTCGAAGACGACCTTGCCCTTCGCCAGCACGCCCGCTTCCTGCGCGCGCTTGAGCGCTTCCTGCGCCGACTGGCTGAGCTGCTCGAGCTTCACGTCCGTCTGCTGCTGCTTCTGCTGCAGGTCCTCGACCTGCGACGCCACCGACTCGATCTTTTGATTCGACTGCGCCTGCGACGCGGCGATCTTCTCGTCGACGGACTTGGAGGTGGCGCATGCGCCCAGCGTTGCCGCGAGCGCCGTCGCCAGGACGACCTTGGAGTACTTCTTCATCAACTCTTCTTCCTTTCGTTGCGCAGGGGAGGTTCCGTACCGCGGTATCCGGCTCGAACGCGAACCGAGCGGACGCGACCCGCGAGCCTGAGCGAAATGCGGCGGTACTTTACTGCACCCCTGCCTGTCGGAGAGAACCCTATCAAGTATTGAGCCCGCAGCGCCTTTTCGATTCCATCCATTGCACTTGCGAGCTGTTCCGGCCGGTTGCCGACGAAGAGTTTTCCTCCCGTCGCTGCGGCGAGCTCTTCGAGGAGATCGATGTTCGACATCTCCTCGCTCACCGGCGCCTTCACGTTCAACTCGCCCGGCTCGCGCAGACCGAAGGCGTAGACCGGGATCGCGACGCCTTCCATCCGCTTCTCGATGTCCGCACGCGTCAACGTCGACGCGTTGTCGATGCCGTCGCTCAGCAGAATGATCGCGCGCGATGGATTGCGGCCGAGCTCACTCCGCTCCGGCATTTCCGCGAGCGCGTCGAAGAACGCGGTCTTGCCCCACGGCTTCACGACGTCGAGCGCGCGCGTGATCGCGGATGGATTGTCGGTGAACGGCACGAGCTCGCGCGCGTGTCCGCGCGAGTCGAAGACGAAGAGCGCGAAGTCGTCGCCGGTCTTGCGTCGCGCGGTCAGCGCGTTGATTGCCGCCTTCGCCGCCTCCATCTTTCCCGCGAGCCCCATCGAGCCGGAGCCGTCGAGAAGGATCGTCCACGAGACGGGCGCGTTCATCGAGACCTCGAACATGTCCGTCGCGACCGGCTTTTCGTCGACGAGCAGCGAGACTTCCTTCGCGCTCAAGTCGGTGATCGGCACACCCTTCGAGCCGAGGACGGTGAAGGGGACCATGACGTAGCTGACGGAGACCTGTTCGGAGAAATCCGTTGTCGTCTGTGCGAACGCGCTCGCGCATGCGAAGAGCGCGAGCGCGGCGAAGGCGCGTTTCATCGCGGAGAACAACAGCTCGCGCGCGCCCTCAGTTCCATCTGCGATCAGCCGCGCTTCAGGGGAATGAACTCCTCATCCTCCTGATGCTTCCGCTCCCATTTCAGGAAGTCGTAGTACCCGCAGCGCGGCTTGTCGGGGTACTCGTGGCAGACGCCGGGACGCGCGTTGTAGATCGTGCAGCGGCGCGTCTTGATGTCGAGGAACATGCAGATCGTGCCGTAGATCCCGTCCTTCTGATGACGCAGGACCTGCTCGCCTTCCTTGATCTTCGTGAAGCGCAGGCGCGCGGTCTCGGTGTCGATCCCGAAGTGGCGCGCGAGTCGATTCAGATCGCGTCCGTTGATCGAGATGCGATCGTAGCTGCAGCAGTACGCGGGGCACTTGAGGCAGTCGTAGGAGAGCTTCGGCGGGGCGGCGTTCGTGATCGTCATGCGGGGTTGCATCTAGTGTAACAGTTCACGACGGCCGCGTTTGGCACAGTGCACGCTTACCTGTGCATCCATGGATCACGCCGTGGCGCTCGTGCAGGCCTACCTTCAGCTCAATGGCTACTTCACCTCCGCGGAGTATCCGATCATCGCGGGCACGTCGCGCAACGGATTCCGCACGATCACCGACATCGACATCCTCGCGTTCCGCTTTCCGTCCGGCGAGCCGATGGCGCGGCACGGACGCAAGGCGCCGAAGGGACTCGATGTCTCGGGCATCGATCCCGGACTCGGCGTCCCGGCCGAGTCGATCGACATGATCATCGGCGAAGTGAAGGAAGGACGCGTTGGGATCAACACGGGCATTCGCGATCCGGAAGTGTTGAAGACGGTGGTGAACCGCTTCGGCGAAGTCGGCGACGCGGGTCGCGTGGTGCAGCAGCTTCTGCACACGGGCGCGGCGATCATCCCGCCGTCGTTCTCCGTACGTCTCATCGCATTCGGCTCGTTTCCTCCCGGCTCCGAGGTTCCGCCGTGCCGCATCATCAGCCTCGGACACGTGCTCGCGTTCCTGCAGGCGTACGTGCGGAAGCACTGGCACATGCTGCGACATCTCCAGTTCAAGGACTCGGCATTCGGATTTCTGATGACGCTGGAGAAAGCGCGGCGCGGCGGCGCGGGACGTCGCGGAGAACAGGGCGTAGAGATCGTGCCGCCGCGCGGCGAGAATCACGGCGATGGCAAGGGACGGCGGGTCGGCGAACAACACCGCCGCCGGCGTTAGGCCACGCGATTGCGGCCTGCGCGTTTCGCCTGATACAGCGCCGCGTCGGCGCGCGCGATCAAATCATCCACGCCGGCGCTGTCGCGCGGCGGAATCACGGCGGCGGTGCCGATGCTCACCGTGACCATCCCCATCTCCTCGACGCGATGCCGCAGCGCCTCCGCGATCACGCGCGCGCTCGGCTCGTCCGTGTCGGGCAGCAGCACCGCGAACTCTTCGCCGCCGTAGCGCGCGACGAGATCCGCCGCGCGATGCACGGACTCGCGCAGCGTCTGCGCGACGCGGCGTAGACAGTCGTCGCCGGCCTGATGTCCCGCCGAGTCGTTGAACGCTTTGAAGAAGTCGATGTCGAGCAGGAGCAGCGCGATCGGCGACGACTTGCGCGCCGCGCGCCGCCACTCCGTTGCCAGCGTCTCGTCGAAATGCCGGCGGTTCGACACGCCGGTGAGTCCGTCCTGCGTGGAGATGCGATGCAGCGTCTCGATCGCGCCGGCGAGATGCTCGTTCGCCTCTTCGAGCGCGCGCGTCTTCATCTCGAGCAGGCGCGTCGTCTCCGCGAGCCGTCCGTTCACGCTCGCCATGTGAATCGCGCCCGCGACTTGATCGGCAAATGCCTCGAACGCGAGCACGTTCGCGGGACGGAAGACGTCCGGCGATGCGCTCTCGAGATTGAGCGCGCCGAGGACTTCGCCCTGAAAGCGGATGGGCACGGCGAACTGCGACGTCGCGCCGCTGCGGACGTTGTCTGCCGCGCGCACGAACTCACGCGACTCCGCGTCGTACATCACGATCGACGACAGCTCGAGCGGAAAGCGCTCCTGGATGTACGCGACGACGCGGTCGAGCAGCTCGCGCAAGTCCGTCGCCTCGAGCGCGGTGCGCGAGACCTCGCTCATCATCTCCATGAGCTGCGCGCGCTGGCGGAGTTCCGCGACCATCTGGGCGTTCGCGATCGCGCCCGCGATCTGATCGGCGACGGTGGTCAGCAGCGGAAGCTGTCCATGAAACGCGGACTTCCGCGTGCTCTCGAGGTTGAGCACCGCGACCGTGCGTCCGCGATGGCGCACCGGCACGCAGATCTCCGCCTCCGCGCCTTTCATCGTCTCGACGTAGTTCGGCCACGTGCGCACGTCGTCGACGATCACCGGCTCGCCCGTCGCCGCGACTTGTCCGACCACGCCGCTGCCGAGGGGACGCGTGTAGCCGACGTGAATGTCGGTGGGGACGGAGCTCGTCACCGCCTCGCACAGAAACGCGTTCAGCTCATGATCGATCGTCACCAGCGCGACGAACTCCCAGTTGAATTTGCTCGCCAGCGCGTCGGTGATGCGCTGCAGCATCGGGCGCAGCTCGACGTCCTCCGTCGCGATGCGCGCGACCTCGTTCAAGACTTCGAGTTGTGCGGTGCGCGGATCGTCCATCCGGCGACTCTCTGACTCGTCTACGCGCGGCCTTCTTCGACGGTCGCACCGGCCAGTCGCTCGCTCCACACCGCGGCGATGTCGGTGAACGTGCGTTGCTCGTGGTCGGCGAAGCGGTGCGGCTCGCGGAACGTCCAGCCCGCGGCGCCGATGACGATCTTCTCGCGCACGAGCGGCACCGCGGCCGCGGCGCGCGTGGCGTTGCTCGCGAACACCGGCGCGGCCGGCGGGTACGCGGCTTCGACGCCGTTCATGGAGTCGAGCCAGATCGCGCGCCCGCTGCGCAGGACGTCGCAGATCGGATACTTCACATCGACCGCCACCGGAAAGAACGTCTCCACATATCCCTCGGGATATCCATAGCTGACGACGGCCGAGGCGATGTCGCCCGAGCGGAGGACGATGACGCCGGCCTTCGCGCCCGCGAGCACGGAGCGCCGGCAGAACTCTTCCGCGTCCGTGCGCACGTGCGGCGTGCGCTGCGCCGCCTTGCGCTCGGCGAAGTGCAGCACGTCCTCGAGGTCGAACGGCTTGCGGATGATGCTCACGTCCGGCCACTCGGCCTGCATCCGATCGAGCTGCGCGACCGGCGCGGCGGAGACGATGCTCGCGCGCTGCCGCGCGTCATCGTCGAGGACGCCGAGGATCTGCGCGCCGGTGGCGCCGGGGACGAAGAGGTCGAAAAAGTACGCGTCGTAATGAACGTTCTGCGCGAGCAGCAGCCCGTCGCTGCCGCTCGCGGTGCAATCGCAGTCGAAGCCCGCCCGCGCGAGCAGGACTTGCAGCAGACGACGAGTACCGGCGTCGTTCTCGACGACGAGTGCAAGAGGCTTCATCGAATGCCGCGAGCATACGCCGCGTCGCGGCATCCCGGCAACGAACTTATTGTGCGTCGATCCTGACTTCCACACGCTGCCCGAGCTTGAGTGGCGCGGGCTCGGCGAACGCGACTTTGACGAGCAGCACGCGCGTGTCGATCGGCTTCGACGGATCCTGCGGATTGAGCCGGCGATTGACGACGGAGTCGGGGATCTCCTCGATCGTTCCCTTCCACGTGCGGTCATAGCCTTCGGCGTTCACGTTCACGGTCGCGCCGAGATGCACGCGCGCCGCGTCGAACTCATCGACCTCCGCTTCGACGCGACGCTTGTCGAGATCGGCGATCGTGACGACGGCATCGCCCGACTCCACGGTCTCGCCCGGATGCACGTTGCGCGTGATGACGACGCCGTCGATCGGCGCGGTGATGACGGTCTTGTCGACGAGCGCCGCGAGACGGCGCACTTCCGCGGACGCGGACGCGCGTCGCGCGATCGCGGACTCGAGGTCGCGCTCCGCCTTCTCCCACGCCTGCTTGGAGCCGACGTCCTGCTGCCAGAGATTTTTCGCGCGCGCCACTTCCGCCTCGAACAGATGAATGTCCGCCTCGGCCTCTCCGACGCGTGCGCGCGCAACGGCGAGCGCGGCGCGCGTGTCATCGGCTTTGATCACGGCGAGAACCTGACCTTTGCGCACGGTCTGTTTTTCTTCGACGTCGAGGCGCTCGATCGTGCCCGCGACGTCCGAGCCGACCGTGACCTCGGCGCCCGGGTACGTGACGACGCGACCTTCCGCGACGACGCGCGGCGACGCTTCGTGCGTCTGCGCATTCGCCTGCGGCGGCAGCGATTTCGGACGGTTCGCGCTCACCTGCGCGACCGTGGCGATGAGAATGAGGATGCCGAGGATGGGATAGAGAATGCGGTTCATACGAGTGCTCCGTCCTGAATCTTCACGACTCTGTCTGCGATGGTGCGCACCTTCGGATCGTGCGTGACGATCACGAGCGCGCGGTTTTCCTGTTTGGCGAGCGCGCGGAACATCTCCAGCACCTGCACGCCCACGGTGGAATCGAGGTTGGCCGTCGGCTCGTCCGCGAGCAGGATCGGCGCGTTACCGGCGAGCGCGCGCGCGATGGCGACGCGCTGCTTCTGCCCGCCGCTCAACTCGCGCGGCAGGAAGTTCTGCCGGTCGCCGAGTCCGACTGCTTCGATGACGCGTTGCGCCTCGGTGCGCGCGTCGCGTCCGCGGATGCCTTTCACGTTCAGCGCGTACTCGACGTTCTCGAGCGCGCTGAGCGAGGGGAAGAGGTTGAACTGCTGGAACACGAAGCCGAGCGAGCGCTTGCGGATCGCGGCGAGATTCTTCTCGTCCACTGGCGCGCCGTCGATCAGCACCTCGCCGCTCGTCGGCGTGAGGATGCAGCCGAGGATGGAGAGGAACGTAGTCTTGCCGCTGCCGGACGGACCTTCCAGCGACACGATCTCGCCGCGCTCCGCGGAGAAGTCGATGCCTTTGAGGACCGTGATCGTCTCGCGGCCTTCGGAGAAATGTTTTTCGATGCGTCGGGTCTCGAGGATGGACATGTGCGTGCTCCTCACGTTCTGAAGACGAGTGCGGGATCGATGGATGCGACCTTGCGGAACGAGATCATCGCGGCCGCGAGGCACAGCGCGATCGCGCCGGCGAAGACGACGAAGTACAGCGTCGTCGGGATGATGAGCTTGAGGTCGATCTTCGCCATCACCGGCGCGAGCGCGAACGCCTGCAGCGCGCCGAGCCCGAAGCCGGCGATCGCGGCGATCGTGGCCTGCTTGCCGAGAATGCGGTAGATGTCGCCGTTGCCGCCGCCGATCGCCTTCACCGTGCCGAACTCGCGAATGTGTTCCATCGTCGAGGTGTAGAGCGTCTGCGCGACGACGACGATGCCGACGAGACAGCCGAGGAAGACCGTGATGTACATGTTCAGTCCGAGGCCGGTCGAGTCGATCCAGTACGAGCGCGAGCGCGCGGCCCACTCGGACTTCGTGTACACGTCGTTGTACGGAAGGCGGCGACGGATCTCCGCGCGAATCGCCTCCGCATCCGCGCCCGGCGCGAGCTTGACGAGGATGTACGTGGTGTTCCCGCGCAGCTCTCCTTCGTTGAGGCTCTGCGCAAGCCGAAAGTCCATGAACGTGAGCGGCGTCGTCGTGAACGACTTTGCGTCGACGGTGCGTCCGATGATCTTCAGGCGACGTCCGAGGACTTCGCGATAGTCGTTGACGGCGAACGATCCCCAGCGCTTCTTCGCCGAGTCATCGAGCACCATGTACGGACCGCGGCGCAGATCGGCGAGATTGCCGTCGACGACGTTCTGCGGAAAGTTCCACCGCTCGAAGTTCTCCAGCGCATACACCTCGGTCCCCTCGACCGCGCCCGTGGGCAGGCTCACGTTCATGAACCACACGATCAGGTTGTCCGCGCGCGTGATGCCGGGGATCGAGCGCACGCGCTTGATCGACGTCTCGGGGAACGTGTGCGCGAAGTCGACGTTCGGCGTGTTGTGCGACGTGATCCAGAGATCGGCGTCGATCTGATCGATCGTCAGCGACGCGTTGCTCATGAGTCCGAGGAACAGACCGACCTGGACGAAGACGAGAGTGACGGCGAAGGCGACGCCCGACACCGTGATGAAGAAGCGGAGCTTGTCGTGGAGGAGAGACTTCGTTGCGAGATCGACGGACATCGGTTACTCCTTCTGCTTCGCGACGCCGTCAATCAACACTTCGATCATCAGCTTCGCGCGCTCGCGCACGGGACGCCAGTCCACCCAGTCGTCGTTGCACTTCGCGATCTCGAGCGAGACCACGCCGTGCACGCCGGACCAGATGATCTGCGCCATGAGATCGGGATCGGTGGCGTCGCCGCGGAAGCGGCCTTCCCGGATCGCCTGCGCGATCGTGAGCTTGAGAAACTCGTACGCGTCCTCTTCGGGATTGCCTTTGCGCAGCTTCGCTTCCGCGGTCGCAGCCGGCATCTTCGGCGTCATGAACATCACGCGGTAGTGGCTCGGGTTGTTGAGGCCGAACTCCACGTACGCGTGGCCGGTCGCGCGCAGGCGCTCGATCGGATCTTCGATCGTGGCGATGGCGGTGAACTGCTGCGACATCACCCGGAAGTCGGCATCGCACAGCTCGGCGAGGAGCGCCTCTTTGTCGCGGAAATGAAAGTAGATGGCGGTGGGGGAGTATTCGATGCGCTCGGCGATGCGGCGCATCGTGACGGACTCGACGCCTTCGCTGGCGAAGAGCTCACGGGCGGCGTCGAGGATGAGGGTGCGGATTTCCTCGCGTTCGCGTTCTCGGCGTTCTCTGGGTCCCAAACGTTCCTCCGTTACTTAACAGCGTTAAGTTAGGTTGAACAGTTCAGGATGTCAACGGCGATTTCTGGAAAGTTTCGACGAAAAACCGCTCGAAAAGGTCAGTCCGAGAGCCGTTTCATCAGCTCATTGACCTGGTTATAGACATTCTGGACGGATTCCTCGACGACAACGGCGGTTTCATCAGGAAGCCTTTCCTCGACGCGGATGATGTCGAGGATCTCGTCGGTGGCGAAGAGGATGTCGGCCAGTTTGTCGAGCACGCGCTCGGACATGGGGAGGTGGAGGGCGGTCATCGCGTCGAACTCGATGGGAACTTTGTCATTCACTCTGATAGGGAGTGATTTACGGCACGAAATCCCTACCCCTCGGAGGCCAAAGTCGCTGTTACATTTTTGAAACGCGCTTTTCGACGGGGATCACGAATTTCTCCGCGGTGTGGGTTTCGGAGAACTTGACGACCTTGACGTCGACGAGTCCCGCCTCTTTGCCGCGCGCGAGGACGTCGCGCTCGGTGATGGCGTCGATGCCTTTCGGACGAATGACCCAGACCGCGCCGTTCGAGGCGAGCGCGTCGCGACACTCGTCGAGTCGCGATAAGTCTTCGCGCCGATTCGCGGCGAGGAAGATGAGGTCCGAATCTTTTCGGAGTCGCTTGGAGACGTCGGCATCGCGTCCCTCGAGAAACGCGGCGTCGAGCGCGCCGACGACGGAGATCTTCTGGCCGGACTTTACGCCGAGCTTGTCGGCGACGCTCTTCGGATTGCGAATCTTCTCCGCCCACTTCGCCGCGTCCTTGCCCGCGTGAATGCGCACGTCGCGATCGTTCCACCGCAGCGCGAGCACGCCGTCCTCGGCGCGCACGTCCTTCACGTCGCGAAACGGAATCTTCGCGCGCACCGCACCGCGCACGATGAGCTCTTCCGTTTCGAGCAGCGCCTTCGCCTCGCCGGACTCTTTACCGATTTGCACCAGGCAGGTGGCTTCGTTTCCCATGATGCGTCGATTATCCTCCGCGCCATGCGCCGCCTCGCTCTCCTCCTTCTCTTCTCGTTCTCCGTTCTCGCGCAGCCGCTTCCGTTCCGCGCCTCCGCGATTCGCGCGCACCTCAAGTACCTCTCCTCCGATCTGCTCGAAGGTCGCGGACCGGGCACGCGCGGCGACGCGCTCGCGCAGAACTACATCGCCGCGCAGCTCGAGGCGATGGGACTCGCGCCCGCGGGCGACAACGGCACGTACTTTCAGAAGGTGTCGCTCATCGGCATGACGATGGATCCGGCGCGCTCGACGCTGCGCTTCGGCAACATGCCGGCGCTCGCGGCGCGCGATCAATACGTCGGCGGAAATCAAACGCAGGAAGAGAGCGTGACGCTCGACTCGGATGTGATCTTCGTCGGCCACGGCGTGGTCGCGCCGGAGTATCAGTGGGACGACTACAAAGGGATCGACACGCGCGGCAAGACGCTGGTGATGCTCGTCGACGATCCGCCGGCGACGGAGAAGGAGCCCGATCTCTTCAAGGGCCGCGCGCGCACGTACTACGGCCGTTGGACGTACAAGTTCGAGACCGGCGCCGCAAAGGGCGCGCAGGCGGTGATCCTCATTCACACCGATCCCGCGGCGGGCTACGGCTGGCAGGTGCCGCGCAACTCGTGGACGGGCGAGCAGGCGTACGTGAAGAATCCCGCGGGCAAGCACGCGCTGTCGTTCGCGGGATGGGTGACGTCGGCCGCCGCGCGCGACATTTTCAAAGCGGCGGGACAGGACCTCGATGCGCTGACGCAGGCCGCGCACTCGCGCGACTTCAAGCCGGTGCCGCTCGGCATGAAGCTGCAGGGCACGATCGCGAGCACGATCCGTCCGTTCGATACGGCGAACGTCGTCGCGAAGCTCGAAGGCAGCGACGCGAAGTTGAAGAACGAAGCGGTCCTCTATTCCGCGCACCACGATCACCTCGGCATCGGCCTGCCCGATCCGAACGATCCGACGGACACGATCTACAACGGCGCGATCGACAACGCCAGCGGCGTGGCGACGATCCTCGAGATCGCGCGCGTGTGGAGCGAGACGAAGCCGCGTCCGAAGCGCAGCATCCTCTTCGCCTTCGTCGCCGCCGAAGAGCAAGGTCTCCTCGGCTCGCAATTCCTCGGCGAGCATCCGCCGATTCCCGCGGGCAAGATCGCGCTTGGCATCAACCTCGACGCGCTCAATCTCTTCGGCCGCACGAAGAGCGTGACGATGATCGGCATCGACCGCATGGACTTCTTCCCCGCCGCGCAGGAAGTGACGAAGGCGATGAAGCTGACGATCGTTCCGGACCAGGCGCCGGAGCAGGGCTCGTACTACCGCTCCGATCACTTCAGCATGGCCAAGGCGGGCGTGCCGGCGTTCTCGATCAAGCAGGGACTGGAGATCGTGGGCAAACCGGACGAGTACGGCCACACGATGTCCGATGAGTATCGGCAGAAGCACTATCACCAGCCGAGCGACGAGTACGACGCGAGCTGGGACTTCGACTCCGCCGTGCAAGTCGCCGAGCTCGCGTTCCGTCTCGGCTGGCAAGCCGCGCAGTCCGCGAAGATGCCGATGTGGCTCGCGGGCGAGGAGTTCTACGGGAAGACGGCGAACGTGAGGCGCTGAGCTCGTCGCCGACTGGCACCGGTAGTGCCACGCACTGCGCGCATGAGACTTCTCGTTCCCGCAGTGCTTGCTCTCTCTCTCGTTTTGCCCGCGTCCGCGCAGTCGCGTTTCTTCGACCTCACCGGGAGCGTGGTTTGGGTCGATCCGTCGAACAGCGGATCGTTCGAGGATCTCGCCGATCCGGCGACGATCGACTTCGACGGCGACACCGGCTACGGCGCCGCCGCGAACATCTTCTTCTCCGACCGCTTCTCGCTCGAGGTCGCGATCGCGCGCGTCTCGACCGGCACGACGGTCCGCCGTCGCGCCGTCGCGAATCCGGGCGGCGATCTCGAGATGATGCCGGTCACCGGCGTCGTGCAGTGGCATCTCCTGCCGCATGCGATGATCGATCCGTACATCGGCGCGGGCGCGGCGTACGTGCTGTTCGATGACGTCAGTGACAACGGCGTCAGCGGACTGCAGCGCATCGACTTCGAAGACGACGCCGGTCTCGCGGTCAACGCGGGCGTCGGCATCCGCCTCGGCAATCGCTTCGGCATCGTGCTCGACGGCAAGTACGTTCCGCTCGAG
Organism: Thermoanaerobaculia bacterium; assembly: GCA_035276365.1. Lineage (GTDB taxonomy): Bacteria > Acidobacteriota > Thermoanaerobaculia > Gp7-AA8 > Gp7-AA8 > QHVT01. The sequence goes on along the minus strand of DATELS010000118.1, from coordinate 1,195 downwards.
TCGAACGCGCGCGCGACGGTTCTCGGCACCGGTCAGACGTCGGAGTCGAAGGTCGACATCAGTCCGATCATTCTTTCGGCCGGCGTGTCACTGCGCTTTTAAGAGCAGCCAGCCGCCGGCACCGGACCAGAGCAGAAACGCGACGTTGATCATCGTCAGTCGCCGAAAGAATCGCGGATCGCGATTCGACTCGCGAACATAGATGCGCCAGCCGAGGAGGTTGGCGAGCGAGGCGATGATGGTGCCGCAGCCGCCGGCGTTCACGCCGTAGAGCAGCTCACGCCATTCTCCATGCGCGAATGGCGTGAGCAGCACGGTCGCGGGCACGTTCGAGATGACCTGCGACAGCGCAATCGACGTGAAGTACAGACTCGTGCGCAGTTCGAACGCGAACGACCGCAAGCCTTCGACGATGATGAAGGCGAAGAAGAAGAGCGGCACGATCGAGACGTCGACTCTGCGGCGAAGAAAGATCGCCCACGCGATCACCGCAGCGATCGCCGCGGGCCACGCGCTGATCACGCGCGCGACTTCGAGCAGTACGAGCGCGAAGCACGCGACGCCCGCGAGCGCAGCGACGCCGTTGCGCGCCGGCACCTCCACTTCGTTGCGCTTCATCGCGTGTGAAGGTCCGAGGAGGAAGACGGCGGCGAGCAAGCCGGCGGCGCTCCACGCGACGAACGGCAGCATCACGCGCACGAACATCGCGATCGTCCAGCCGCTCTGATGATGGACGAACAGGTTCTGCGGATTGCCGAGCGGCGTAAGGCAGCCGAGGAGGTTCGAGGCGACGATTTGCAGAATGATCGCGTCTTCGATGTCGAAGTCGGAGAAGCGGCTGGCGATGACCGTGAACGGGATGACGACGAAGAGCGTGACGTCGTTCGTGACCAGCGACGCGAGCGCGCCGCTGAACGCGATGAGCGCGATGCCGAACGCGCGCGTCGTGCGGAAGCGCGACACGCTCGCGCGCACGATGAGGTCGAGGTAGCCCGACGCGCGCAGCACTTCCACCGTCACGAGCAGCGCGAAGAGGACGAGCAGCAGGTCGAGATCGGTCGCGCGCCACGCGGCCGCCGGAGTGACGCGGCCGGTGAGAAGAAAGAGAAGCGCGAGTGCGGCGGCGAAGAGCTCGAGCAAGCCGCGCGAGTGTAGCGGAACGCCGGCGTCCCGCCGGCTGATGCGGCGGCGTCCC
>DATELS010000117.1:0-7800 GCA_035276365.1 Thermoanaerobaculia bacterium | reverse complement strand
CAAACGTCGACCGACGTCTGGGGCATCGCCTTCGGCGCGGGCAACATCGCCCGCGTGAGCGTCGCGCCCGGCGTCACCGCGGGCGACGAGAAGATCCCGCGCTACTTCGCGCTGCGTCCGCTCGCGAACGCGCTCGTCGCACGCAACGGTGTCGCGATCCAGCCGCTGCTCGCGGACGGCACGCTCGGCACCGCGGTGTCGACGGACTACCAGGGCGTCGATCTCGAAACGTGGGCGCAGCGCTTCCTCGGCGACGTCGATCTGTTCGTCTCCTCGCCGTACGCCGCGGCCGCGTATCAAACGCCGCAGCGGCAGTCGCTCGAGTCCGTGCTCGAGTCGAAGAGCACGCTCGCGGACGGTATCGCCGAAGGTCTCGACTACATCCTCGACTTTGGACAATCCGATCCGTCGCGCACGATTCCGTCGCCGCCCGACTGGAGCTCCGCGGTCGAGTCGCTGCGCCAAATGTTGCTCGTCAATCTCACCGCCGGCTACGACGTCGACGCGGTCGTGCAATACGACGCCACCGTTTCGTCGCCGTGGTCCGATCTCTACGCAAATCTCTCCGGCCCCGGCAAGCTCGCCGACGTCCCGCTGCTCAATGAACTGCGCGCGACGCTGACGAGCGGCAAGACATCGCTCACGTCGACGCCGGAGAACGAGCCGTCGTATGTGAATTTCCTGCTCGACGTCGCGGAGGAAGGACGCGGGCGCGCCGTCGATCTCGAAATGGAGTATCCGATCAACGAGGTCGAGTTCAACATCGAGGAGATCGTCGACGGCTACGACGCATCGGACTGGCTGACGCTCGTCCTCGATGACGACCTCCCGTCCGAAGTGTCGATCGACCTCGGCACGCCGAGCGTTCCGTTGCCCGTCCGTTCCTATCCGCCACTCCCCGCGCTCCTCGGACAGACCGCGGTCGCCGCGCACGCCGATCCGATCGATTATGCCGAGGCGATGTTGTGGGATTACGCGTTCGCGTATCAGCACCAGAGCATGGACGTCGATCAAATTCGATTGGAAGTCGAGCTCAATCAGGCGTCGACCCTTGGCGCGACGACCGACGACGACGCCGACTTGTTCGCGGCACTCGCGCAATACAACAGCGTCGCGCCGGCACTGTGGGACATCCTCGAGCATCTTCCCGATTACGCGACGTCGGTCGAGCAAGCGACAATCGAGAACGCGATGGCGACGTTCGCATCATTGGCCGCGAACGTGGCGACGGCGTGGTCGTCGTATTGGTCGGGCGATGTCGTGACCGCGGAAGAAAAGACATTGAGCGCCGGACCCGAGCCGGAGCTGTACGTATTTCTGCAGACGCTGGAGACGCGATTCGACGACACGCTCGAGACGTTCTTCTATACATCGCTCTACCTGGAGCGCGAGGTCGCGGACGGCACGCTCGACTGGCCCGTCATGGGCGTCTTCGTCGACGGCGCGTATGTGAGCATGGGCGAGGGCGTCGACACCGACGACGGACGCCGTTATGACTTTCCGGACGGCGTCGTCGCGTTCTCGCTGCTCACGCTGGAAATGCGCTTCTCCGGATTGGGGATCGCCGATTATCAAAACGCATCGTCGCAATTGCAGGTCATTCGCAATGCGAATCTCTCGACTCTCGCGCCGACGCGATCCGCGTTCGTCTATCAAACGCAATGGTTCGCGTTCCCGAATGTCGTGTCGCCGCTGCTGTCGTGGCGCGACGCGTTCGCAATGGGCACGTGGACGACCGATCCCGTGACGAATCCATTGAGCGAAGTCTTCACGGCGCTGTTTGGAACAGCGACCGGCGACCGCACGCTCAGTTGCGCGATTCGCTACGGCTACGAGCTCGCGACGTCGGCCGATGGCCAACGCATCGTGCCGTCGCTGCCGGTGAAATTCCGTCCGAAGTTCACGTACGACGCGGCGGAGGAAACCGGAACGGTGCAGCAGATCATCGCCGCCGTGCAGAGCTGGTACACGGAAATGCAGCCGGTGACGACCGGTGCGGAATGGCTCTTCGGCATCAATCTCTATTCGAGTGTGGATGGACAAAACGACCGGCCTCTGCTGGAGTTGCCGGTGTATGCGACCACCACCGACTGACAAGACGAGCAGCGCGGGACTCCTCTGCGGCGTCGCGATCTGCGCCACGGCGATCGTTTTCGTGTTCCCCGCGATCTTGTGCGGCCAGAATCCTCCAGCGACCTCCATCGACCACATCGCGCTTCACGTGGCGAACGTCGATGCGAGCGTCGCGTTTTACTCTGGTGTGTTCGGCCTGCAGGAAATCCCCGCGGCCGCCAAGGGGCGCCGGTGGCTTTCTCTCGGCGGAGGAGTGGCTCTGCATCTCGTGGGCGGCCGCACCGATTCAGTCGCCGATGATCGCTCGGTGCACTTTGCGCTCACGACCCACGATCTCGAGCCGATTCTGCAGCGGTTGCGCGAGCGACATGTTGCCTGGTTCGATTTCGCCGGCAAATCCGGCGCGGTGAGCACCGCCCGCAGCGATGGCGTTCGGCAGATTTTCCTGCGCGATCCGGACGGGTATTGGATCGAAGTGAACGACGCGCTGAAGAATCAGAAGCATTGAGAGCGCTCGCGGCGCGATCATCGAGCTGCGCGTTCGAATTCGTCGACCCAGTGCAGGACGACGTTGATCGACGTCGCCGCAGTGACCGGCTCGGCGACCTTCGACAGCAGAAAGCCGTTGCCGAAGACGTCGTAATCGTCCACGGCGGGTACCGTAAAGAGCAGCGTCGGTTTTCCGATCACCGTTTGAGCGCCGGGGCTCACCGAAACTTCATAGAACCGATCACCGGTTCGGTAGAAGATCGTTCGTCCGTCGCGCGACCAGCGCGGAGACCAGCCTCCGCCGGTCGAGATCTGCCATTCTCCCTCGCCGTCGAGACGGCGCAGGACCACTTCGTACACTCCCGAGCTGTTCGTGCAATAGGCGATCGATCGGCCGTCGGGAGAGAAACTCGGCAGCGCCTCGGAAGCCGGCGTTTGCACGAACGGCGTGCTCTTCCCGTCCGCGAGCGACAAGAGCCAGAGATCATTGCCGGTGCCCGATCCGACGCCGGAGTAGACGATGAAGCGACCGTCGGGCGACGCAGAGGAACTGCCGATGCGCCCCTTTGCGACCGAGGTCGCCGGGCCGGACCCGTTCGACTTCCGGATGTACAGCGCATGTTCGGAACCGAAGATGACACTCGATCCGTCCGCGCTCCATGACGGATTCCACTCGTCGCCCGGCTCGAAGCTCGAACGGATGAGAGTCCCCCGCTCGAGGTCGTAGGTCCAGATGTCGTCGTTCGCCGCCGGAACCTGCACGACGAGCGACCGCTGGTCCGGCGACACCTCGAACGATGCGATCGGGCGAGGAGTCGTGAAGGAACGAAGCTCATGTCCGGTGCGGTCGACCTCCAGCATCGTGGTGCCGAGTCGCTCGCTCGTCGCGGGGAGGAAGGCCAGCGCGCCACTGCTCTCGGCAACGGTGTACTGCGCGGCACCGGACGAATCACTGCTCATCACGCCGTCCACGATCCGCCGCGGCGAGCCCTTCACAGTCAGTGAGCCGAGGTCGAAGGGGACGGAGAAGAGAGCGCCGCGCTGGCTGAAGAGCAGGTCTCCCGTCGCGAGATACCGTACGTTCGATCCTCCTTCGAGCACGACGCGCCACGTCTTCGTGTCGAGCGAAAGGACGGCGATCTTCGCCTCGTCGAACGAGTCGATGCGATCCGTGCGGATGGTGAAGAGCAGATGTTTCCCGTCCGGCAGAAGCTGGGGCCAGCGATGGCTGTTTTCTCCGCGCTCGCGCGCCGGTGTGGTCAGTGTTTGCGGCGGCCCGCCATCCGCCGCAACTCGCGACAGTCCCGACGATGTATCGCCCGTGTAATAGATGTAGCCGTCGCGTCCCCACGATCCGCCGCGCGCCACATTGGTCGTCGTGACGAGCAGCGGAACTCCACCGGCAAGCCGCAGCTTCTTCAGTCCGTCGCGAGCGAAGAACGCCAGCCATTCGCCGTCGGGAGAGAAGAATGGTCCCTCCGCGCGTTCGGTCCCCGCGAGCGGAGTCGACTCGAAGCTGTCGAGGCGCCGGAGGTAAAGGTCGAATTTGTCACGCCCGGCGGCGAAGACGATCTGGCGTCCGTCGGGTGAAAAGGCGAGGTTCGGGAATCCTGTCCCGGTCAGCATCGACCCCTGCGGGAGCGGAATCGAAAGGCGAACGATCTCCGGTTCGCGATGCGTGGCTCGCCACAAGCCCCATGTGGCCGCGGCGGCGACGCTCAACGCAGCGGCTGTGACGACGATCAGCGACCATTCGCGGCGCTTTCGCCTGAGCGCGATCGGTTTTGCGAGACCCGCCTGCGATCCTCGTTCGCCAATCCAAAGCAACTCCTGCGCAACGTCATGCGCGCTCTGCCAGCGATCGTCGGGGTCTTTCTCCAGACACCTTCCGATGATGTGCTCGAGGGACGGCGGCGTCAGCGGGACGATCTGCGAAACGGGCCGCGGCTGCTCCTTCACGATCGCGGCGATGAGGGAGGTTTTCGTCTTCCCTTCGAACGCGCGCGTGGCTGTCGCCATCTCGTACAGCACGGCGCCGAACGCGAAGATGTCGGTGCGGGCGTCGGCCTCCTGTCCCTCGAGCTGCTCGGGCGCCATGTACTGGAAGGTGCCGAGGATCGTGCCTTCCTGGGTGAGTTGCTTCTGCACGGTCGCATCGTCGATCGCGACCACGGCAGTGCCGCCCTTGGCGAGTCCGAAGTCGAGGAGCTTGGCTCCCGACTTCGTGATCATGACGTTCGCGGGCTTCAGATCGCGATGCACGATTCCGGCGCGATGCGCGCGGTCGAGTGCGTCGGCGATCTGTGCGCCGTACTTGAGCACGTCGTTCAACGGCAGCGGGCCGCGAGCGAGACGATCGGCGAGAGTCTCTCCTTCGAGCAGCTCCATCACGAGATAGTTCTCGCCGACGTCGAAGAGCGTGCAGATGTAGGGATGATTCAGCTGCGAGATCGTCTTCGCTTCACGCTCGAAGCGGATCTTCAGTTGCGCGTTTCCCGCGAACTCGGCAGGAAGGATCTTGACCGCCACGTTGCGATCGAGGCGCGTGTCGCGCGCCTTCCACACCTCGCCCATACCTCCCGCGCCCAAACGCGAGACGATCTCGTAGGGTCCGAGACGGCTACCCACTGCGAGCGACATGTAAGTGAGAAGGCGATTATCCCAGATTCGCGATGTGGTGGACAAAACGACCGGCCCCTGCTGGAGTTGCCGGTGTATGCGACCACTCCTCGCGAAGTCCGTGCGCCGCATCGCCGTCGCGTTGACGCTCGCGATCGGCGTCGGCCTGCTGCTGAACAAGTCGTGGACGACGTCCGGCCTGTTCGTGCGCACGATCGTCGTCGCACTGTCGGCGACGGCGGTGTTCTCGCTCTTCGAAGTGTGGCCGCGGACGCTGCCGCGCTGGATGCAGCGATGGGCGCTGCAGGTGATCGCGGTCGGCGTCTCGATGCCGGTCACGACGCTGCTGATTTACGTTCTGTCGACGCCGCGCGGCGCGCCGCCGTTCTACGCAGACCGCGAGCGACTCGACGGCTGGATGATGCTCACGTTTTTCGCGCTGCTGCTCGCGCCATGGACCGCGCTCGCGGCGATCGTGCGTCAGAAGGAGGCGTTCGCGCGCGAGCAGAAGCTTGCGTTCGCGCTGGAGCGCAGTGAGCTCGCGCGGCAGGCGCTCGATGCGCGATTGCATCTCCTGCAGGCGCAGGTCGCGCCGCACTTTCTCTTCAACACGCTGGCGAACGTGCAGGAGCTCGTCGACGCCGGTTCGCCGCACGCGTCGAACGTGCTGCGCAGCCTCGTCGCGTATCTGCGCGCGGCGGTGCCGCGGCTGCACGAGCCGGCGGCGACGATCGAGCGCGAGCTGCAGCTCGTGCGGCCGTATCTGGAGTTGATGCAGATGCGCATGCCCGATCGATTGCAGTACGCAATGGAGGTCGATGACGCGACGCTGCACGTGCGCTGTCCGCCGACGACGCTGTTGACGCTGGTCGAAAACGCGGTGCGACATGGGATCGATCCGAGCGAAGAGGGAGGGCGGATCTCGATCGACGTCAAGCGAGTGGGCGAGCGCTGCGTGGTGCGCGTGACGGACACCGGCGCGGGCTTGCGCGCGTCGGGCAACGGACTCGGAACTGGATTGACCGCATTGCGCGAGCGGCTGCAGATGATCTTCGGCGACGCGGCGCAGTTGCGACTCACGTCCGGCGATTCGTGCGGCGTGGTCGCGGAAGTGGAGCTGCCGGCGCAATGACGCGGCCCACTGCGCTCATCGCCGATGACGAGCCGCTCCTGCGCGATGCGTTGCGGCGCCAGCTCGCGACTGTGTGGCCGGAGCTGGAGATCGTTGCGGAGGCGCGGAACGGGCGGGAGGCGGTGCGCATGTTCGAGGAGCAGCAGCCGGATGTGTGCTTCCTCGATGTGCACATGCCCGGCTTGTCCGGCGTCGATGCCGCGAATCAGATCGGACGCCGCGCGCATCTCGTCTTCGTCACTGCGTACGATCACTACGCGGTGCAGGCGTTCGCGCAGGGCGCGCTCGACTATCTTCTGAAGCCGGTCGAGGCATCGCGGCTTGCGGACACCGTCGCGCGATTGAAGGAGCGTTTGCAGTCGTCGCGACCGGCGATCAACACCGAGCAGCTCCTGCAGCAACTCAGCGAGCAGCTCGCGACGCTGCAGGGCGCAGACAAGCGCGAGCCGCTGCGCTGGATTCGCGCGCAGGCCGGAAAGATCATGCGCCTCATCGCAGTCGACGACGTCGATTACCTGCGCTCGGACTCAAAGTACACGCTGGTCGCGTGGCGCGACGGAGGCAAGCCGGCCGAGGCAGTGGTCCGGACGCCGCTGAAGGAACTGCTCGAACAGCTCGATCCCGAGCAGTTCGCGCAGGTGCATCGATCGGTGGTCGTGAACCTGCGCGCCATTCGTCATGTGACGCGCCACGACAACGAGACGGCGGAGATTCACCTCCGCGGGCGCGACGAGGTGTTGCCGGTGAGCCGCAATTACGCGCACCTCTTCCGGCAGATGTAGCCACCGTTCATCCGCATCAATCCGCCGTTCGTCGCAATCTCATTGTCCGTGCCGAGGCGCGCCGCGATATTGGCTCGCATGCGACTCCTCGCCCGAATCACAGGCATCCTCTTCCTGGTCACGATCGTTACCGGCGTCATCGCGCAGACGATGATCAGCGACCGCCTCGTCGTCTTCTCCGACGCCGCCGTCACCGCGAACAACATCCTCACGCATCGCTCGCTCTATCAGGCCGGATTCACGATCTACCTCATCGAGATGACCTGCCAGATGGCCGTGATCGCGCTGCTCTATGTCCTGCTGAAACCGGTCAGCCACAGCGGCTCGTTCGTGGCGATGGTGATCGGTCTCGCCGGCGCGATCATCAAGACCTTTAGCCGCGTGTTCTATCTCGCGCCGCTGTTCCTTCTGCACACTCCGAATTCTTTCGGAGCGTTGACACCGGAGCAACTGCGCGCGCTGTCGCTCGTCCTGCTCAAAATCAACGATCGCGGCGCCGCCGTCGCGCTCGCACTCTTCGGCGTGAGCGCGGTGCTGAAGGGATACCTCATGCTCCGCGCGACGTTCTTCCCCCGCTTCCTCGGCATCCTCGGCATCCTCTCCAGCCTCGGCTGGCTCACCTTCTTCTACCCGCCCCTCGGCTACCGCTCGTTCATGATCGTCGCGCCGCTCGCGCTGCTGCAGTCCGTGATCCTGATCTACTGG
>DATELS010000116.1:0-11218 GCA_035276365.1 Thermoanaerobaculia bacterium | reverse complement strand
CTACTGGTTCACCCGTCCCGTGCGCGGCGGCGGCAACTTCGACAGCGAGCGGCTCTCGCGCTACCTCGACCTCGCAACGCCGGAAGCGCTGCGGGAACGCCTCCGCAAAGACGGCATCACCCACATCGCCGTACTGACCGTCCCGCCGCCGACGTCCGACGCCAAGAAAACCGAGGAGCGCCAGGTCCACCTGACCCCCGCCGCCCAGCGCATGCTCAGCCAGACCCTGGACCGCTACGCCTCCAGCGTGACCTCCCGGGGCAACGCGGCCCTGTTCACGCTGAAGTGACGGGACGAATAGGACCTATGCGCCCGACCCTCCCATCAGTCCCATTTGGCCCATGAGTCCCATCCGTCAAAAACAAAAAGGGCCGGCTTTCGCCGGCCCTCACGCAATTCAACAGCGTAACCGTTACACGGCAACCGCGGCGTCAATCCCGGCCGCCGCACGCAACGCCTCGGCCTTGTCCGTCTTCTCCCAGGTGAACTCCGCCTCGTTGCGGCCGAAGTGGCCGTAGGCGGCGGTCTTCTTGAAGATCGGACGGCGGAGCTGCAGCGACTCGATGATGCCGCGCGGCGTCATCTGGAAGTGCTCGCGCACCAGGTCCACCAGCTTCGACTGCTCGATCTTCCCCGTGCCGAACGTATCGACGTAGACCGAGACCGGATCCGCCACGCCGATGGCGTACGCGAGCTGCACCTCGACCTGGTCCGCCAGGCCGGCGGCCACGATGTTCTTCGCGATGTAGCGCGCCATGTAGCACGCCGAGCGGTCGACTTTCGTGGGATCCTTGCCCGAGAACGCGCCGCCGCCGTGACGGCCGCGGCCGCCGTACGTGTCGACGATGATCTTGCGGCCGGTGAGGCCGGTGTCGCCCTGCGGACCGCCGGTGACGAAGCGTCCCGTCGGGTTGATGTGGAACTTCGTCTCGCCGTCGAGGTACTCCGCCGGCACCACCGGGCGGATGACCTTCTCGATCACGGCCTCGGAGAGATCGCGGTGGCTGACGCTCGGCGAGTGCTGCGTCGACACGACGATGGCCGAGGCGCGGCGCGGCTTGCCGTCGACGTACTCGATGGTGACCTGCGACTTGCCGTCCGGACGGAGGAAGTCGAGATCGTTGCCTTTGCGCACGTCGGTGAGGCGGCGCGTGAGCTGGTGCGCGAGCATGATCGGCAACGGCATGAGCTCGGGCGTCTCGCGGACGGCGAAGCCGAACATGAGTCACTGATCGCCGGCGCCGCCGGTATCGACGCCCTGCGCGATGTCGGGCGACTGCGGATCGATCGAGGAGATGACCGCGCACGTCTCGCTGTCGAAGCCGTACTTCGCGCGCGTGTAGCCGATCTCGCGGATGGTGTTGCGCACGATGGAGGGGAAGTCGACGTAAGTCTTGGTGGTGATCTCACCCGAGATCATCGCAAGGCCGGTCGTGACGAGCGTCTCGCACGCCACACGCCCGACCGGATCCTCGGCCAGCACTGCGTCGAGAATCGCGTCGGAGATCTGATCCGCGATCTTGTCCGGGTGACCTTCGGTCACGGACTCCGACGTAAAAAGGGTCCTGTGATTCGCCATGGCTGATGTGCTCCTTGAAGGGGACTGCTAGAAGATTGCGAATCGTAGCATGCGCGTGCGCGTCGCGCACGCGCGTGCTACGAGTGGCTGGTTGTTGGTGGCTGGTTCTCTGTGGGTTCTCGCCAGACGCCACAAGCGACCAGCCACCAGCAACTAGCAACCACCGCGCGAAGCGCGAAGCGCGGGCCCACTCGTTGCACAGTCCGCCTCTCGATGCTCAAGCCTCGCAACCTCGGCGCGTACCGCGACCTCCTCCTTCTCTTCACCAAATACGGCCGCAAGGACTTCCGTCTCACCCTCGGGCCGGAGGATTTTCTGGCGGCCGAGGGCGAGTCGGGGGAGATCGAGCCGGACGTGAAGGCGCGCGCGGACGCGTTCGCCAACGCGCTCAAGCGCATGGGACCGACCTACATCAAGTTCGGCCAGCTGCTCTCCACGCGTCCCGATGTCGTGCCGCAGGAGTACATCCTCGCGCTCGAGTCGCTGCAGGACGATCTCGAGCCGTTCTCGTACGCCGACGTCGAGCGCATCATCGAGGAAGAGCTCAGCGTGCGCATCTCGAAGGCATTCGAGTCCTTCGATGCCACTCCCCTCGCCGCTGCGTCGTTAGGACAAGTCCATCGCGCAGTGCTGCGCGACGGCCGCGACGTCGTTGTGAAAATCCAACGCCCCAACGTGCGCGAGCAGGTGCACAAAGACCTCGAAGTCTTCTCCGACATCGCGCTGGAGATGGAGCGCCACACGGAGATCGGGCGGAAGATGAACCTCGTCGCCGCGCTCGAGCAGGCGAAAATCGTCCTCTACAGCGAGCTCAATTACCTGCAGGAGTCGCGCAACGCCGCTACACTGCGCGAGCATCTCGCCGACTTCGAGCAGATCTACATCCCCGAGGTCATCGACGACTACACGTCATCGCGCGTGCTGACGACGGAGCTCGTCAAGGGCAAGAAAGTCTCGAAGCTCACGCCGCTCGCGCTGATCGAAGGCGACTACGCCGAGCTCGCGGCGGTGCTGACGCACGCGTACCTCAAGCAGATTTGCGTCGACGGCTTCTGGCACAGCGATCCGCATCCGGGCAACGTCTTCATTCGCCAAACGGAAGACGGCGCGCCGCAGATCGTCCTGCTCGACTTCGGGATGATCGGCCGCATCAGCTCCGAGTTTCAGGACGAGGTGATCAAGCTGCTGCTCGCGATCTCCTCGAATCGCGGGACGGAGGTGGCCGAGGCGTGCGTGAGGATGTCGGAGATCGGGGAATCGTTCGACGCGCTCAAGTTCACGAGGGAAATCTCCACGATCGTCGCGGCCGTGCACGACGTGACGGCGAGCGACGTCAACACCGGCCAGTTGCTGTTCAACGTCATCGGCATCGCCAACTCGAACGACGTCAAGGCGCCCGCCGAGCTGACGATGCTGGCGAAGACGCTGCTGCATCTCGACTCCATCACGCGGCGGCTCGATCCCGATTTCGATCCGCAGCGCGTGATTCGCGACTATGCCGAGAAACTGATCGCGCAGAAGCTGCAGCAGAAATTCAATCCGCGCAATTTCTATCCGGCGCTGCTCGACCTCAATCAATTCGTCCAGGATTTTCCGCATCGCGCGCGGGAGATTGTCGATTTGACCGCTGCGGGACGTCTGACGTTCGGCATCAAGCTCACGCAGGCCGAGGAATTCCTCGGCGGCATTCACAAGATCGCCAATCGGATTACGGTCGGCGTCGTGATCGCGGCGCTGCTCGTGTCGTCGTCGATGATGATGCGCGTGCCGACGAGCTTTACGATCTTCGGCTATCCGGGACTGGCGGTGTTCGGCTATCTCCTCGCCAGCGCCGCGGGTTTCTATCTCATTCTTTCGACACTCCTTAAGGATCGAAAAGATCAGGAACGCGCAAAAATGAAAGGAAAGTGAAACGCTGAGGCCCTCCGCGTCACTACTGTGGCAAGGAGGCTCTCATGCGTTCCATGACGCGCTGGTTCGTTCCCGCGTTTCTCTTCATCCTCACTGTACCCGCAATTGCGCAGCCGCGCCCCGCGCGTGCTCCATTGGAGGCGGCCGAGCGGCGGCTCGTCATCCCCGGCACGGCGCTCGATCGGCTGATCCGGGAGAACTCGGACGTCGGCATGCTTCGCGCTGCCGAGGTCAATGACGACATCGTGATCCCTCTGTGGCTCCGCGTGTATTGGCGCAAGAAACATCCCGAGGGAAACTATTCGGCGAGCGATCCGACGGGCGGATATCCGCTCGTCCTCAAAGAGCTGTGGGAGTGGATGCTCACCCATCAGGACCTGCAGCCGGGAGCGCCGGATGCGGCCGAGGCGGCGCCGCTGACGAAAACAGCGAGTGTCTCCGGCGAGTTGCGCACGTCGGGATTGCAGACCAAGCCGCGCAGCGAGTCGAACATCCGCGTCAATCCGCGCAATCCGATGCAGATCATCGCAGCGTCGAACAACATCCAATCGGGCGGTGTTCAGGCGCAGTTCACATCGACGGACGGGGGCGCGACGTGGTCCCAGTCGTACTTGCCGCTGCGCAGCGGCGACGTCCTCCACAGTGACCCGACCGTCGAATGGACGTCGGACGGCACCGCGTGGGCGACGACCCTGGGCATTGTGAGCCTGTCGAACCTCAAGCTCCTGTTGTACAAGTCGACCGATCAGGGAACGACGTGGACTTTCGACAGCGTCGTGTCGGGATCCACGCAACAGAACGTCGACAAGCAGATGACGTGGGTCGACAGCAGCCCGATCTCGCCGTACCGCGACAACATGTACGCGATCTGGCACAACAACAGTCCCGTCTTCATGAATCGCCGCACGGGCGGCGCGTGGCAGACACCGGTGCAGGTCAGCGGCAGCGAAACCACGGGCACCGGCATCGGCGCCGATGTACGGACCAACAGCGCGGGCGAAGTGTACGCATTCTGGCCCGATACCGGCAGCAGGAAGCTGTACATGGTCAAGTCGACGAACGGCGGCGCGGCCTACAGCAGCCCCTCGATCGTGGCAAGCACGTTCGATTCGTACGACATCGGCGTTCCCGCGATGAACGACCGCCGCGTGCTCGTTTACGCGACCGCGGGCGCGTACAAGACCTCGTTGAACAATTACGTGTTCCTCTCGTGGAACGACCTGAGCGGCGCGAGCGGCTGCACGAGCGCCGCGAACGAGCCCGGCAGCTCGACGGCGTCAGCGTGCAAGACGCGCATCTGGTTTACCCGCTCGACGAACGGCGGCACGAGTTGGTCGTCCCCGGTCATGATCAACAATCAGGCATCGAAGAACGACCAGTTCAATCCATGGATGGTCGTCGATGAGACGAACGGCCGCGTTGCCATTGTCTATTACGACACGGTCGGCGACGCGGGACGCAAGAAGACCGACATTTACTATCAGTCGTCAGCGGACTTTGGCGCGACATTCAGCTCGGCCGTGAAAGTCACGACCGCGCAAACGGATGAATCGGTCGCCGGTGCCGATCCATTCGGCAATCAATACGGCGACTACAATGGCCTCTCCGGCTCGGCCAGTCTCTTCTTCCCGTCCTGGACGGATCGCCGCAACAATGCCAGCGAGGAAATCTGGACCGCCGCCATTACAGATAACGGCGGTACCGGCCCCGATCCCAGCATCAAGCCGTGGGGCGCGGATCGCATCCCTCCCGCTCCGCCCTGGTGGCAGACGGATGACATCTGGGTCGACAACGACGCGGACGGAATCCCCAATGAGCCCGGCGAGCCTTCGCGCGGCGAGGCGAACAATCAGCTCACGGCGCGCATTACGAACCGCGGCAGCACCGCCGCGACGAATTTCCGTGTCACCTTCCGCTTCAAGCCGTACACGACCAGCGGGTCCGCGCCTGCGGAATTCATCGCGTCGGTCGACGAAAGCGGCTCACTCGCGGCAGGCGCGTCGAAGAACTACACCGTGGCCTGGGACCTGACCGACGCATTCATTCAGGCGCATTTCACCTCGATGTTCTGGGCCGCGGATCACTTCTGCGTGCAGGTGACGGTCGAATCGACCGGCTCCGGCACGTTCGACGACGTCAATCTCACGGACAACTTCGCGCAGAACAATTTCAGCAATGTCCCGGTCAAGTCGAAGAAAGCGAGCGCGAAGCTCTATCTCTACAATCATTATGATCGCGTCGCGATCGCGCGGCTGGACGTCCAGACCGACGTCAAGGGCTGGAACGTCCGGTTCGACGGCATCCGCAATCCCGACCAGATCGTGATGCAGCCGAAGCAGTGGATTGCGACCGAGGCGCTGGTGGAGGCGGATGCGAACACGCCGCCGCTGGCGCGCGGACAAATCGTCAACGTCGATGTCAGTCAGCGTCTCGACGGCAACATCGTGGGCGGCCTGACCATGGGTCTGCGTCCGGAAGAAGACTTCCCGGGCGGCACGACACCCATCGGCTCGCGCTATGCGCTCTATGGCGGCGTGGCGACCGGTCTCAATCGCCCGGTCAGTTCCATGGCGCGCTTCTACGATCCGGGCGAGACCTTCCTCGCCTTCCTCGAGCGCCCCTTCTCCGACCGCTACCGCCTCGGACTCCAGCTCGGCTATCACAATTTCGACGGTCATTGTGAGATTCGCGACGGCTTCTGTGCGCGCGCGACGAACGACCTCGAGGTCGTGAATCTCTCCGCGTATCTTCGCTGGACGGCGACCGCGGGTGCACTGCATCCGTACGTCCTCGTCGGCCCGGGCGCGTATCATTTCCGCGGCTCGTCGCAATTCGGCGGACAATTGGGCGCCGGACTCGACATCCCGGTCGTGAGCACGGTCTCATTGACGACGGGCGTGACGCTGCACGCCGTCAATGGCGGTCCGCTGCCGACGAATCTCGTCTGGTACGACGCAACTTTCGGAGTCATTTTCAGGATTCGGTGATGATGATCATGCGACGCGCACACTACGTTCTTCTCTTCTCCTTCACGTTCGTAGTGTGCGCGTCGAAACCGCACGTCGTGGCGACGGTCAAAGGGAAACCGATCTCGCTCGCCGAGATCCACTCCTCCCCGGCGCAATTGCGCGATAAGCTCTGGTGCGAGGTGGCGCGCGCGTCGGGCGCCGCCCCCTCGTCCGCCGAGCTTCGGGCGTACAAGAAGCGCGCGGGCGCGACGCCATTGTGCACGACGAAGGGTAGGCGCGATTACGCGTTGGAGCTCCGACTGGAAAACTACAAGCGCGAGTCGCCCAACGCTCTCGTCGAGGCACAACAGAGTGGCATTGTGAAGATCACCGATCCCGACTATGCCTCGGCCATTGAGACGCCCGCACCCGTGTACACCATGCGCACGCTCAATGAGCCGGAGCAGGTGCGCATCGACTGCGCGAACGGCACGAGCTTCGTCGTGCGTCGCGCAGCCGATGGCAAGTGGTACGAGGAAATGCGCGTCCGCGGCGGCCTGCAGCCCGCGTATGCGAGTGCGGCCGACGCGGCATCGAAGCGCTGTTCGTCTCAATGACTACATATCGAGGTCATTGAGCCCGGTCTCGCTGCCGGCGAGTCGCGCCGATTGCGGATTCGAGTCGAAGATGTAGACCTCGGTCCCGACCTCGACCTGGTTCCACAGCAGCGTGAGCATGTCGTTCGGCAGTCGGATGCAACCGTGCGACACGCGGCGTCCGATCGACTTGGGATCGTTCGTGCCGTGGATCATCACGCGCTCGCCGAGGTCGAGGGCGTACTTGCCCATGGTGCCGCGCTCCTCGCGCAGCGGCGAGTCCGGCGGCGGAATCGGCTTCCCTTCTTCGACGAACGCCCAATCCGGCTTGTTCCAGACCGGATCCTTGATCTTCCGCACCACCTGATGCTTTCCGCGCGGCGTGCGGAACCACCACACGCTGCGGCCTTTGCGCAGCACCTTGTCCGAGCCCGTGGCGGCGCTCGACTTGCGGACGAGCTGGCCGTCGCGGAAGAGATACGCCTGATTCGTCGAGACGTCGATCGTGATCACGGTGCCGGTGTGCGACGCATCCGGCGGCAAGCCTTCGATGGATTCTTGTGCAGCGAGTTGGAGCGTCGCGGCGAGAAGAAATGCCGCGAGCGATGCGAGTCTGGTGACCAACCCTGCCCTCCCCTACGCATGAGTTACTGCGAATAACTCATTGCGAACGGAGGGCCAGAATGAGCTTGCGATAGCGGTCCGAGTTGCGCACCGCGGCGTAGTCCTCGTCGGACTCGATGTGTTGCAAGTTCTTGAATCCCAACGAGATCGACTTCTCGAGCGAGTCGAGCGCGTGACGCGTGTCGCCGGAGCGCGCCTGGGCGGCGCCGAGGTTGTACCAGACGCTCCAGCGGTCGGGATGGATTTCGGTGGCGGCCGCGAGCGTGATCACGGCGAGCGGATACTCCTTCCGCTTCATGAGCTCGCGCGGCAGGTACGACGCGAGTTGCGAGTACACCGACTCGAGGAGCCGGCGCGCGGCGAGACCTTCTTCTCCTTCGCGCGTGGCGCGGCGCTTCAGCTCCGCGATGCGAAAACCACGCGTGATGTCGCCCGGCGTCGGACGGAGCTCGCTCTGGCGCAGCTCGGAGTAGATCGCGCCGATCTTGCCGAAGACGTCCTTCGTGAACTGCTCTTCGAAGCGATCCCACTTCGCCTGCTCTTCGACTGCGCGACGCGACTCCGGATCCGCTTCCAGCCTCGCGATCTCGGCGCGCACCTCGGCGACGTCACGGAGTCCGTCGTATGTGCGCGCGACCGCGCGCAGCGCGTTCACATCATGCGCCGCGCTGGCGAGATCGCGCGTGTACAGCTTCGCGATCAGTGCGTCATCGCGCATGCGTTTCTTGTCCTTCATTGCCATCAACTCGAACCAGCCGAAGGCGTCGGGGACGAGCTCCGGCGGCATCCAGCGATGCTCGCCTTTGAATTGCACGAAGCGATGCGGCTTGCCCGCGCGCTCGAGGAGCGCGTCGATGGCGCGCATGTCGCGGTTGTTGAAGTCGGTGTCACCGGAGAAGCCGTAGCTCGCGAACGGGAACTTCGCGGGAGGCAATTCGTCGATGAGACGTCCGCCCGATGCGATGACGCCGGCGAGTCCGCCGGTCTGGACGCCGAGGGCCCAGGCGAGCATGGCGGTGCCAGAGAATCCAGCCGCATAGATCCTCTCCGGATCCACCGCGTACCTCTTCACCTCCGGCACCAATGCCCGCAGCGCCGCCTGGTTGCCCTCGGAGCCCTCATCGCTGCGCGTGCCGTTCGAGCTGAGGATGATCCACCCATACTCCTCTGCGGCCGGACGGAAGAATTCGGCGGAGGTCGTGCCGCGGCTGCGCGGATCGAACACGAGCAGCAGCGGATACTTTTTCGCTGTGTCGTAATGCGGAGGAAGGAAGAGCGTATACGTCTGCGTCGAGTCGAGGCGCGTGGGAACGTTCTCCGTGAGTTGCGCGCGCGCGGAAAGCGCGCACAGCAGGAGTATGGGAAGGAGAACGCGACGCACGAGGAGAATGTAAGCGAGCGGAAGCGCGCGCCGTGTCACCGAACTGTCGCGGTGGTGGATGGGATTGGCAAATCCGCGCAATCCTGCGCTCGCGGAATGTGCTGGATGACCATCGCCTGATACGACGTGAAGAGCGCGCGTCCTCGAGCTGTAGGGCACGTCGAGACGTGGTACTCCCTCTTGTCGCGATCAAAGTAAACCCGGTCGTAGACGACGTACTCGCGCGGTTCAGAACGTTCAGCGGGAGTGATCAGCAACAACGCCGTTCGCATCGATCCGCGTGCGCCTGCTTCAATGACGGCATTCATTTCGTGATCAACGCTTGTGGTCGAGACTACGAAGTAGGCTGTGGATGCACCGGTCGGAATCGTCACAGACTGCGGAACACTGGCTGCGGCGGAGCGTGAGTACAACTCGATCTCGATATCCGATGGCGCTGGCACCGCAATCCTCAACGTACCCATCGCCGAACGCGGTCCGCCGCCGACAACCGACGTCGGCGAAAGTGAGAGCTGAAGTGCGTTCACTGCCTTCGTCGCCGCTTCGTCGATTTTCTGCGCAGCCTTCTGTTGCTCGTTAACGACACGCGCCTCCGCCTCCTGGTCGCGCGCGATGCGATCGACCTCGCGTTTCAGCTTCGCCGCGACGATTTGCTCGACGTTGAGACCCGCCACTTGCCAGTAGGTGCCAACGTTCCGCATCCGGACCTCGAACACGCGAGGTTCCGAATCGGCGATTGCCGAGAACTTCAGGCCCGCCGTCGCTATCTTCCCGTTTCGTCTGATGTACGCGATGCCGTCGTACGTGCTGTTCCGATCGACGAAGTCAAAGACGATATGAGGAGGACCAGCTTCTTCACTTTCCACCATGTTGGTGAGCGTGCGCTTGACTCTCTCCTGCAACGGAGCAGACATCGACATGGCGATCGGAGAAGAACCGCCACCTGATTCTTCGCCTGCCAACGTCACGATGTCTGCAGCAACAGCGTCAACGTCGACATATTTGTGAAACATCTGGATGTCGTGGGTCTGAAGGGCCGTTCGGATCTGACGAATGGCGTAATTCGGCGTGCAGGTCCATGCGAAGAAAGCGAGGAGTGGAATGGTGATCGCTGTTGCGAGAATGACGATCGTCTTCCGGCTCAACCAATGCAGAGCATTTCTCATCGCTTCGCGTGGATGAATGCTACGCGAATCAGCCCCACGGAGCGACCGCACGTGCAGCCCGCCTAGGCCAGCGACGCACCCGGCCGTGCCGGATGTGTGTGGTGGACCTGAGAGGACTCGAACCTCCGACCAACGGTTTAGGAAACCGCTGCTCTATCCGACTGAGCTACAGGTCCGTGCACGCACTCTACTTCTTTCCGGTTCATCCCTTGCACTGAAGAAGCAGCGTAAAGGAGACCAGTTATGGCCATCAATCGTAGCGGACGTACTGACGAAGAAGAAGCTGCCGCGAACAAAGTCGGCGGCGTGGTGAATCAGATCAAGGGCAACGTCAAGGAAGCGTGGGGCGACCTCACCGGCAGTCCGGAGCGCAAGCATGAAGGCGTGCGCGACCGTGTCAAAGGGCGCATCCAGGAAGAGTACGGCGAGATCAAGGAGAAAGAGTCGCGGCTCGAGCGCGATCTCGACGACCTCGACCGCGGCAGGTTGTAGCGCGACTTCCAAGCATGCCGGCGCAGCCGGCATGCTACCCTCCCGCCGACGATGGAACTGTGGTCGGCGTTTCAACATACCGGGTGGGTGGGCAAATCGGTTTTGGCCATCCTGCTTCTCTTCTCGATCCTCTCCTGGGCAGTCATGATCGCGGTCGCGCAGCGCTTTCG
Source organism: Thermoanaerobaculia bacterium (assembly GCA_035276365.1). GTDB lineage: Bacteria > Acidobacteriota > Thermoanaerobaculia > Gp7-AA8 > Gp7-AA8 > QHVT01. The sequence goes on along the minus strand of DATELS010000116.1, from coordinate 351 downwards.
GCGCTCGCAGCGCGCCACGCGTCGCTTCATGCCCGTCTTCCGCAAAGCCAAGCGCCTCGCGGACGTGCAATCCGCGGTCGGACCGCTCGCGCACTCCTCGCTCGTCGGACTCTTTCGCGCCGGCTATGCCGAGATCGAGGCGCAGATCGCGCATGCGGACGGGCGGCAGACCGTGAAGTCGCTCGACAGCGTCGAGCGCTCGCTCATCCGCGCAACACGCATCGAGGCCGCGCGACTCTCGCGCTTCGTGCCCTTCCTCGCGACCACCGCCGCGGCCGCGCCATTCATCGGCCTCTTCGGCACCGTGTGGGGAATCATGGTCGCGTTCGGAAACATCGGCGCGACGGGATC
>DATELS010000115.1:0-6143 GCA_035276365.1 Thermoanaerobaculia bacterium | reverse complement strand
CGCGTTTCTTTTTGCTCGCACGATCGTCTCAACGAATGGAATTTGACCTCGGAAGCCCCGGTTCGAATCGCTGCCGCGCGGACCCAACTCGCGGAGCATCAACAATTAATCTGCATTGCGAGGCACCTGACACGGATGAGCGTTCTCACGCCGAAACGAGTGGTTCTCTTCGCCGCGGCAGCTCTTCTCGCGGCTTCCGCGTTCGCGAACAATCCGTCGCCGCGGACCGCGGCGCGCATGGCATTCGACGAGAAGGCGGGCGTCGGCGTTCTGTTCGGCGGCCGCGGTGCCTTCGACGGCGCGACGCAGCTCGTGCACGACACGGACGAGACCTGGTACTGGATCGGAACGCGCTTCGTCCAGCGCTTCCCCGAGACGAAGCCGCCCGCGCGCAACTCGCACTCCATGGTCTACGACACGAAGCGCCAGCGCATCGTGATGTTCGGTGGACGTCAGGAGACGAGCACGTTCCAGGGCGACGCGACGATCCTCAACGACACGTGGATTTTCCAGAACGACAACTGGGCGCAGCTCGCCCCCGCGACCTCGCCGACGCCGCGCCACAACTCGAGCATGGCGTACGACATTGTCAACGATCGCATCGTGCTCTTCGGCGGCACGGTCATCGACACGGAAGGCGCGCCGAAGCCCGTCTACGACACGTGGGAGTTTGACGGCACGACGTGGGCTCAGGTAGGCGCGAACGGACAGCCGCAGGTCGCGAAGCCGGTGCTCGCGTACGACGCGGAGCGCAAGCAAGTCCTGCTGATGGGACTCGACGCGAGCGCGACCACGCTCCCGGCGGTGATGTATCGCTACGATGCGACCGCGAAGACGTGGACGAAGGTCACGCCGGAGAAGATGCCGCCGTGCGTGAACGAAGGCTACATGGTCTTCCAGCGCTCGAACAAAAAGGTCGCGTGGCTCGGCGGCATCTGCGGCTCGGACACGAACCAGCTCGATGAAGTGTGGGAGTGGGACGGCACGAACTGGACGAAGGTGACGATCACGAACGCCACGATTCGCGCGTATTCGCAGGCGGTGGCGTACGACACCGAGCGGGACGAGATCGTGATGTTCGGCGGCTCGGATCTCGGCACCACGAACGTGCGCTCCTCCGACGTGACGTACGCGCGCGGCGCGTGGCGCTTTCCCGGCACTCTCACGCGTCCCGTTCCGCGCTCGCTCTCGGGATTCCAGACCGATCCCGTGAGCGGCAACATCTGGCTCTACGGCGGCCTCTTCGAAAACAGCTCGGGTTTCCTCGACGATTTCTGGGGCTATCGCAATCAGCAGTGGTTTCCGATCACGACGACGGACGGACCGAGCACGTGCTCGACTCCGCTCACCGCATTCGACGTCGATCGCTCGCGCCTCGTTGTCACGTGCCTCGGCTCGAGTGTCACGGAGTGGGACAGCACCGCGTTCGCATGGAAGCCGATCACGCTCACGAAGCTGCCCGACCCGCGCCGCTTCGCGAACATGGTCTACGACCGCAAGCTGAAGAAGACGGTGATGTTCGGCGGCTACAGCGCGAACGGCAACTATCTCAACGAGACGTGGACGTGGGACGGCTCGGCGTGGACGCAGGTGAAGACGAAGACGTCCGAGGCGCCGAACAATCGCGGATTGATGGCGATGTGGTACGACCCGCAACTCGAGAAGACCGTGCTCTACGGCGGCCTCGGCCGCGCCAACATCAATCAGAGCGTGACGCGCTACTCCGACATGTGGTCGTTCGACGGCACGAAGTGGACGAAGCTCAATGTCTCGCAGACGCCCGGCCAGCGCCTCGGCGCGCAGATCGCGGTCGATCCAGTGACGGGCAAGCTGCTGCTGTTCGGCGGCCTCCTCGCGCGCTCGACCGACAATCAGACGCAGACGCTGACGCAGGAGTACGCGAACGATACGTGGCTGTGGGACGGCAAGACGAGCACGTGGACGGAGCTGCATCCGCAACGCTCGCCGGACGCGCGCGAGAACGGGATGATGGCGTACGACCCGCTCACGCATCGCATCGTCCTCTTCGGCGGCTACAGCGCCGGCTTCTATCACTCCGACCTCTGGACGTGGACCGGCGACAACTGGGTGCCGCTCCTCGATCAAGCCACACGCCGCCGCACGGCCGGCAGCCCCACGACCCCCGCACCCGCACCGAGCGGCGACTAACGCGTCGCTTGTCCTCTCCCCGCCGACGCGGGGAGAGGGCCCGGGTGAGGGCGCTCTCGCCCGTTCGGTGTTAACGTATCCCTCCCATGTCTGAATCACTCGTCACTCAGGCCACCGGTGCCTATGCTCCGGCCCTCTTTCGCCGCAGCCTCGGCGACGCGCTCGAGCTCGCGCATGGCGTCGACGCCGTGGCGGCCGAGGAGCGCGCGGCGTCGCTGGCGAAACGGTCGCTGAAGAAAGACTCGAAAGTGTGGGGACTCAAGCTCGCCGTGAGCATGATCGACCTCACGACGCTCGAGGGAAAAGACACCGCGGGCAAAGTCCACGCGCTCTGTCAGAAGGCATTACGACCCGATCCTTCCGATCCCGATGTGCCGCATGTCGCTGCGGTCTGCGTCTATCCCACAATGGTGCCCTTCGTAAAGAAGGCATTGCGCGGCAGCGAAGTGCATGTCGCTGCAGTGGCGACGGGATTTCCGAGCGGACAGACGTTTACAGGAATCAAAGTACAAGAGACGCGCGAGACCGTCGCCGCGGGCGCGGACGAGATCGACATGGTCATCGACCGCGGCGCGTTCCTCACGGGCAATTATCAGAAAGTGTTCGACGAAATTGCCGAAGTGAAAGAAGCGTGCGGACCGGCGCATTTGAAAGTGATTCTCGAGACCGGCGAGCTGGCGAATTATGACCAGGTGCGTCGCGCGTCGCTCATTGCGATGTTCGCCGGCGCGGATTTCATCAAAACGTCGACCGGTAAAGCGCCGACGAATGCGACGCTGCCGGTCACGCTGGTCATGCTCGAGGCGATTCGCGACTTCTATCACGCGACCGGCAAGAAAATCGGCATGAAGCCGGCGGGCGGGATTTCCAATGCGAAACTCGCGCTGTCGTATCTCGTCGTCCTTTACGAGACGCTCGGTCCCGAGTGGATGAATCCCGACATGTTCCGCCTCGGCGCCTCGACGCTCCTCAATGACATTCTCATGCAATTGCGCAAAGAGAAGACCGGCGCATACCAGAGCGCGGATTACTTCACGATTGATTGATTATGAGCACGACAACTGAAATCGAAACTCGCGAGCGGCTCACGCCCGGACCGGCGTCGTCGTCGATCCTGTGGGAGTACTCGCCGTCGCTCGAGTCGACGGACCACGTCAAGGTGGCGCCGCGCTATAACCTTTTCATCGGCGGGAAATTCGTCGAGCCGCATTCGAAGAAATGGTTCGAGACAATCAACCCGGCGACGGAAGACCGCCTGTCCGAAGTGGCGGAGGCGGATGCGGAGGATGTGGATCGCGCGGTGGGCGAGGCGCGTCGCGCCTATGACAAGGTGTGGCGCAAGCTCGCACCGAGCGAGCGTGCGAAGTACATCTTCCGCATTGCGCGATTGATTCAGGAGAAATCGCGCGCACTGGCCGTCGTCGAGACGATGAACGGCGGCAAGCCGATCAAAGAGTCGCGCGACGTCGATATCCCGCTCGCCGCCGCACATTTCTTCTATTACGCGGGTTGGGCCGACAAGCTCGAATACGCGTTTCCGAATCGCATTGTGAGTCCGGTCGGCGTGGCGGGGCAGGTCATTCCGTGGAACTTCCCGCTGCTCATGGCGGCGTGGAAGATCGCCCCGGCGCTCGCGGCGGGAAATACTGTCGTCTTGAAGCCCGCGGAAACGACTCCGCTGACGGCGCTGCTGCTCGCCGAGATCATGCAGGAAGCGGAGATCCCCGATGGCGTCGTGAACATCATTACGGGCGCGGGCGCGACGGGTGCGGCGCTCGTGTCACACAAAGACGTCGATAAAGTCGCGTTCACGGGGTCGACGGAAGTCGGCAAGCGCATTCAACGCGCGCTGGCGGGGACGAAGAAGAAGCTCACGCTCGAACTGGGCGGCAAGGCGCCGAACATCGTCTTCGACGACGCGCCGATCGATCAGGCGGTCGAAGGAATCATCAACGGCATTTACTTCAATCAGGGACACGTCTGCTGTGCAGGTTCGCGGCTCTTCGTGCAGGAGTCGGTGGTCGAGCCGGTGATTCGCAAGCTGCGCGAGCGCATCGGGACGCTGCGCGTCGGCAACCCGCTCGACAAAAACACCGACGTCGGCGCGATCAACTCGCGCGCGCAGCTCGAGAAGATTCAGGAGCTCGTCGACAGCGGCGTTGAAGAAGGCGCGGAGATGATCCAGTCGTCGTGCAAGTTGCCGGCGCGCGGATTCTGGTTCGCACCGACGTTCTTTACGGGCGTGTCGCAGTCGTATCGCATTGCACAGGAAGAGATTTTCGGACCGGTCCTGTCCGTCCTGACGTTCCGCACGCCGGAAGAGGCATTGGAGAAGGCGAACAATACGCCTTATGGACTATCGGCCGGTGTGTGGACGGAAAAAGGCTCGCGAATTTTGAAAATGACGCAGAAGCTGCGCGCTGGCGTGGTCTGGGCGAACACGTACAACAAATTCGATCCGACGAGCCCCTTTGGAGGCTTCAAGGAAAGCGGCTTCGGCCGCGAGGGCGGAATTCACGGCCTCGCGCCGTATGTGAGTCTCACGTAATGGCACGCCTCAACGTCAGAAAGACCTACAAGCTGTACATCAACGGCGAATTCCCGCGCACGGAGTCCGGGCGTTTCTATCCCGTGCGGGGAAAAGGGGGAGAGTTGCTCGCGAACGCCAGCCGGGGATCGAGAAAGGATTTGCGCAATGCCGTCGTCGCGGCGCGCAAGGCGCAGGCGGGCTGGAGCGGCAAGACCGCCTACAACCGCGGGCAGATCCTCTATCGTATTGCCGAGGTATGCGAGGCGCGCGCGGCAGAGCTCGTCGATGAGCTGCGCAAGCAGGGCTCGGCTGCGAATGACGCGAAGCGCGAGGTCGAGGCCGTCATTGATCGCTGGGTGTATTACGCGGGCTGGAGCGATAAGTACACGCAGCTCTTCGGGTCTGTGAACCCCGTCGCCGGGCCGTATTACAACTTCACGGTGCCGGAGCCGACGGGTGTCGTCGCGGTCGTGGCGCCCGAGGAGCCGGCACTCCTGGGGCTTGTGAGCCGCATTGCGCCGGCGCTCGTGGGCGGCAATACCGTTGTGGCCATTACGTCCGAGGCGAGGCCGCTGGCGGCGATTACGCTGGGGGAGGCGTTCGAGACTTCGGATGTGCCTGCCGGCGTCATCAATCTCGTGTCGGGACACAAGAGCGAGCTCGTCCCGTGGCTGGCGGCGCATATGGATGTGAACGCCATCGACACGACGGGCGTCGCGGCTGAGGCCGTTGCGAGCGTGCAGAAGAGCGCCGCGGAGAACGTCAAGCGCGTCGTTCACTTCGACGGCGCCTCCCTCGGCTGGGACGACGTGCGCCGCTCGCAGAGCCCGTACGCGATCTTCGAGTTTCAGGAGTCGAAGACCGTCTGGCATCCGATTGGAATGTGACCGTCCTCCCGCCGGGAATGTTCTCGGCGCGGATTCGTTATCTCATGTCCGCGCCGAAAACAGCGGCAGGCTCGGCAGCGGCGAAATAAACCTCAGATCTTTCCAGTTAGCAGCAGTCCCGACGCGCGAGACCGCGCAAGCGACATCGGCAGTAAGTCGTTGAAATAACAAGCGGTTGCAGTAGGTTGTCCATGATCCACGACGCGGGATCGGTGGTGACGGCGAAGCGGAGAGCGCGAGTCGCAGTCAGCATCGATCCGAGGCGATCGGAAGCAGCGGTTCCTTGACAACTGAATAGGAAAGCAACGAAGGCAAACGTGATTCCTTTGAGCGCCTGATGCGCGATCGTTAAGGTCGCAATCAGCATCGGGGCTCAACAGAAACAACTAAGAAGTATCCGAATAAGCATCAGTCGTTTTGACTGGTGTCAGAGCATCAGAATCTTCAGTTCAAACTGGAGAGTTTGATCCTGGCTCAGAATGAACGCTGGCGGCGTGCTTTACACATGCAAGTCGAGCGAGGCGTGGAGCAATCCACAGTCGAGCGGCGAACGGGTG
>DATELS010000114.1:0-4923 GCA_035276365.1 Thermoanaerobaculia bacterium | reverse complement strand
TCGCGCTGCAGTCCGTACGTCGAGATCTGCCACGCGACGCCGCCGCCGAGGTGCGCGAAGAAGATCGCGGCGAATCCGACGGCGAGTGAATGCGAAACCGCGAGCGCCGCGTAGCCGATGCCGAACGCGATGACCGACGCGCCGATCGCGCGATACCGCGCCTCGTCCGAGCGCGCGATGCCGCGGATGAGGAATGGTCCGAGGAGCGCGCCGATGCCGCGCGCGGCGAAGAGGAGTCCGATGCCGAACGCGCCCGCGCGGAAGACTTCGCGTCCGAACACGCCGAGCATCGCCACAACGCCCGCGCCGATTCCGTAGCCGCCCTTCACGGTGAGGAGTCCGAGGACGCGCGGCTCGGAGCGCGCGTAGCGAATGGTCTCGCGGATCGACGTCAGCAGCGGCGGCCGCTCATGATTCCCTTCGCGCTCCTCGGAGAATCGTCCGCGGATGCGCATCAACAGCATCGCGGAGAGGAGAAAGCTCGCGGCGTCGACGAGGAACGATGCGTCGCGTCCGAATGCCGCGGTGACCGCGCCGCCGATCGCCGCGCCCGCCGCGAGCATCGTGCCCCACGTCGATCCCATCAGCACATTCGCGGGCACGAGATCGTCGTCCGCGACGAGGTTCGGAAGCGCGGCCTGCGACGCGGGCTCAAAGTACGCGGAGCCGATCGAGATGAGGATCACGCCGGCGTACGCGAACGGCAGCAGCGACGGCGTGCGCGCGAGCAGCGGCAGCAAACACGCGCCGACGCGCACGAGATCGACGCCGATCATGAGCTTGCGGCGATCGATGCGATCGACGATGTGGCCCGCGTGCGGCGTGAAGAAGAAGATGGGGAGCGTCTGGCAGAGGAGCATGACCGAGACGAGCGTCGCGGAGCCGGTGAGCTGCAGGACGAGGTCGAGCAGCGCGACGGTGAGGAACCAGTCGCCGCCGAGGGAGATGAGGGTGCCGAGGTAGAGGAGGCGGAAGTCGCGGTTCGTGCGCAGGAGACGCCACATCAGGAGCGCGCATTCTGCCACTGGCGCGATCCGTGCGGGACACATCGGTGATGACTCGACACAGCCGCGTCATGCAGACGATCGCGGTGTTCCGGCTCGCGAAGGGCGTGCTCGTGATTGCCGCGGGCGTCGCTGCGCTGGAGCTGCTGAAGCCGAACATGGCGCGCGCGGTGATGGGCTGGATGCGCGCGCTCCCGTACGCCTCTGCCCATCACGTCCTCCAACGCGCCCTCGGCAAGGCTCTGTCGGCATCGCCCGGGAAGAAGGAGATCGCCGCGGCGGTGGCGTTCGCGTACGGCGCGCTCTTTATGACCGAGGGAGTCGGATTGTGGATGGAGAAAGTGTGGGCGGAGTATCTGACCATCATTGCCACCGCGTCGTTCATCCCGTTCGAGATTTACGAGATCGTGCGGCAGGTCAGCGCCTTCAAGATCGTCATCCTGCTTGCGAACGCGGCGATCGTCGTGTATTTGATCCGGCGCGTACGGACGCAGCCGCGGAGCGGTCATGCATAAAGAGAAATTCGTCTATGTGATTTACATCCAATCGACGCCGGAGAAGGTCTGGCAGGCGCTGACAGATGGCGAACAAACGCGCGAGTATTGGGGACGGCATCGCAATGCGTCGGACTGGAACGATGGCTCGCGCTGGGAGCATCAGGATTATAACGACGCGAACGTCGTCGATATCGCCGGTACGGTGCTGGAGAGCGCGCGACCGTCGCGACTGGTCGTGTCCTGGCATTTGCCGGGTGATGAAAATCGGCCGGACAAGATTTCGCGCGTGACGTACTCCATTGAGCCGTTCGAAGACGCGACACGCCTCACAGTGACGCACGAGGATCTCGAGCCGGCGTCGGACATGCTGTACGGCGTTACACAAGGCTGGCCGGCGGTGCTGTCCAGTCTCAAGACGTTCCTCGAGACTGGACAGGCCATGCCGATGCTGCGTCGTCGCTGGGAAGCGCCGCCGGATTAATCGGTCCGGAGCTTTCGCGCCAGGAACACGCCCAAGGCGAGCGTGCCCAGCGCCGCGACGGCGATCGCGACGCCGTGACTACGCTCGTCCGTGTCTGCATTGCGAATGCGCGCGCCCCAACCTTTTTCCTTGATGTAGTGATCGGGCTTGCCGCGGAACAGATCGCGGATCGAGCTCTCGAGGATATCGACGCGATCGGCGAAGATGAGCGTCAGCCAGTGGCGGTTCGTCGCCTCGCCGTAATTGTAAGCGTACTCGCGCAGCAAGCCGCTCAATCCGTGCGGCGGACACGAGGTGCCGAATACAGGCGTGAGGTCGGGATGCTCATTCGAGCGAAAGACCTTGAACTCCGCGGTCTGCCGATGCTTGACGTCGCCGCGCGCGGTCATGACGTCGGACGGTAATTCGCGCGGCACGGACGGCCGGTCTTTCGGATCGAGGTCCGCGCCCCAGCCATTGATGGTCTTGTAATCGCGCGGAACGAATTTCGCGGAATGACTCGGCGCCGGCGCCGCATCCTCCCCCATCGTTTTCTTCGCATACTTCGACGCCTCGGTCACCGCCGTCGGCCGCGTGCTCTTCTGCTCAGTCATCGTGGGAAATGAAGTCATCGTCGTCTCCTTTACGCGGCGGCGCGCCCCGGAATCACGACGGGCTTGATGCATCCGTCGAGTTTGCTCGTGAAGATGCGATATGCATCGGGGATGTCTTCCAGCGGGAAGCGATGCGTAATGACCGCGTTCGGATTGATCCGGCCCGCGCGGATGTGCTCGAAGAGGCGCGGCAACTGGCGCTTGACCGGGCACTGATTCGCGCGGATGGTCAGTCCCTTGTTCATGATGCTGCCGAGGGGGACGAGGTTGTACGGAGGGCCGTAGCCGCCGATGATGACGACGGTACCCGACTTGCGCACGGAGTTGATCGCCCAATGCAAGGCCACGGCGTTTCCGGCCTGCATTTTCAAGCGCTCGCCGAGGATGGTTTGAAAGGCGCTGCCGGAGGCGTCGCAGCCGACGGCGTCGATGGCGACGTCCGCCCCGACGTAATCCGTGATTTTCTTGAAGTAGACGACCGGGTCTTTGAGATGCGTAAAATTCACGGTCTCGGCCGGGCCGTATTTCGCGACGAAATCGAGTCTGTAGTCGAGATGATCGGTGACGATGACGCGTCCCGCGCCCATGAGCCAGGCGGAGCGGGCGGCGAAGATGCCGATCGGACCGGCGCCGAAGATGAGCACGGTCTGCCCTTCTTCGATGTCGCCGAGCTGCGCGGCGAAGTAGCCGGTGGGCAGTGCGTCGGTACACAGTAGGGCGTCGTCATCGGTGATGTCGTCGGGAATGAGCGTCGGACCGAAATTCGCGTAAGGGACGCGCACATATTCGGCCTGGCCGCCGTCATAGCCGCCGCTGGTATGTGAATATCCGTACATACCGCCGACGGCGGTGGCATTGGGATTGGTATTGTGGCAATTGCCGTACATGCCGCGGGAGCAGAAGTAACAGAAGCCGCAACAGACGTTGAACGGCACCAGCACCTTGTCCCCCACCTTCAAATTCTCGACCTCGGCTCCCACTTCTTCCACAATGCCGATGAATTCGTGACCGAACGTCGTTCCGACGCGCAGGTCGGGCATGAGTCCGTGATAGAGGTGAATGTCCGACCCGCAAATGGCGGCACGGGTGACGCGGACGATGGCGTCGTTGGGATGAACGATCTCCGGATCGGCTTTGTCCTCGACCCGCACGCGGAAGGGTCCGCGATATGTCATGGCTCGCATCGAAATCCTCCTTAGGCCACTTGCACGTAGTGCAAGCAACAGACCGGAGATTTACGAAAGCGAGAGGAAATCAGAGACCGGAGTTCATTGCGAGCGCGAGCGTAAATTGCAGGGCACGCGCTGCCGAGGACAATCGCGATCGTGCGCCACACACGCGCCCGGCTGACGCGAGAGCGGATGCGGCGCCTCCTCCCGCGAGCGTAGCCTAAAATCGCTCGCATGCTCGCTCTGTCCGGCGCAACGATTTACACGAGCCCGTTCGCGGAGGCGATCCGCGACGGCACGATTCTCATCGACAACGGCGTGATCGTCGCGGTCGGCACGAATATCGAGGTCCCGCCGCACGCGGAGCGACGCGACTGCTCCGGCCTCACCATCACGTCCGCGTTCCACAACCACCACGTGCATTTCTTCGAGCGCAAGTGGGCGGATGTCGACAGAATCCCCGCCGCCGAGCTCGAGCAACAACTCGACGAAATGCTCACCCGCTACGGCTTCACGAGCGTCTTCGACCTCGGCTCGCCCTTCGCGAACACACGGAAACTGCGCGAACGGATCGAGTCCGGCGAAGTGCGCGGCCCGCGCATCCGCACAACCGGCGAAGGCCTCATCGCTCGCGGCACCGCCCCCTCGGACACCGTGCTGCACATGATGGGCGTGATGAAGACGTCGCTCCCGGAGATCTCGAAGGCGTACGAAGCCACCGAAGCCACACGACGCCTTCTCGACAACGGCGTCGACGGCATCAAACTCTTCGTCGGCCCGACGTTCCCCATCGACGCGATCGAAGCTGCAGTTACGGAGGCGCACCGCGACAACAAGCCCGTCTTCGTGCACCCGTATCGCGGCGCCGACGTCCTCTCCGCCGTGCGCGCCGGCGTCGACGTCATTGCCCACACAACACCCCACTCCGGCCCCTGGGACGACGAGCTCCTGCGCGCCATTGAAGCAAGCAACGCCACCCTCACGCCCACCCTCCTCCTCTGGAAAACCTACGCACGCCACGACCGCACGTCATTCCGCGACACCATTGTGAACACCGCCATCGAACAACTACGCGCCTGGCGCTCCACCTCCCGCCCCATTCTCTTCGGCACCGACCTCGGCGCCGTCGATTATGACCCCACCGAGGAGTACGCGCTCATGGCCGATGCTGGGATGACG
>DATELS010000113.1:0-2985 GCA_035276365.1 Thermoanaerobaculia bacterium | reverse complement strand
CGGCGTGCCGCTGATCCTGCGCGGCGGCTGGCCGCTGCTCGCGATCGGCGTGACATCGATCCTCGCCGCCTACGCCTACACCGGCGGACCCTACCCACTGGCTTATCACGGCCTCGGCGAGCTGTTCGTGATCGCGTTCTTCGGCTTCGTCGCGGTGGGCGGGACGTTTTACGCGCACTCGCTGCAGCTCACGCGATCCGCGCTGCTCGCGGGATTCGCGGTGGGATCGCTGGCGACGGTGCTGCTCGTCATCAACAATCTGCGCGACGTCGACGGCGATCGCAGAAACGCGAAGAAGACGCTGGTCGTGCGATTCGGCGAAGGCTTCGCGCGCGGCGAGATCGCGTTTTTCGCGCTCGCGCCGTTCGGCGTCATTGCGATGCTGGCGTGGATGCGCGACGAGTGGGGGCTGATGTTGCCGGTCGTCGCGTTGCCGCTCGCGTTCGTGGTCGTGATGAAGGCGACGCGCCTGCGCGGTGCGGAGCTCAATCGCGTGCTGGCGATGGCGGGCGCACTGCAGTGGGCATTCGGCATCCTCTTCGTCCTCGGCTCGCTCATCTGATGCGCGTGTTCGTTCATCGATATCGACTCGTGCCGCGCCGCGCGCACGGGTTGCTGACGCGTCCGCGCGAAGGTGCGCTGTTGCGCGTCCAGCGTCGTGTCGACGTCGGCTTCGCGGATTTGCATCCGTGGCCGGAGCTCGGCGACGCGACGCTCGACGAGCAGTTGGCACTGCTCGCGCGCGGCGCGCCGACGCTGCAGGCGCGTGCTTCGCTGCGCTTCGCGGCGCTCGACGCGGATGCGCGGAGACGCGGTGTGTCGCTGTTCGACGGACTGACGATTCCCGAGAGTCACTGGCCGGGCAACGAGCCGCCCGCCGAGTTCGACACGATCAAGATCAAGGGCTTGCAGCCGGTGCCGCCGCGCGTGCGCGTGCGGATCGACTTCAACGCGTCGCTGACAGCGGAGGAGTTTCTGCGGCTGGAGCTGCCGCGCGAGCAGATCGACTTCGTCGAGGATCCGTGTCCGTACGACGAGGTTGGGTGGCGGCGATTGCGCGAAAAGACGGGATTGCGACTCGCGCTCGATCGATTCGAGGGCGACGCGGACGTGCTCATTCATAAGCCGGCGCTGGGAGCCGAGTTTCCGAAGCATCGCGATGTGGTGGTGACGTCGTACATGGATCATCCGGTCGGACAGTTCTTCGCCGCGTATGTCGCGGCGACGCACGACGTGAATCCGCGCTGCGGGTTGTTCACGCATGTGCTGTACGAGCCGGACGCGTTTCTCGAGCGCGTCGAGAGCGATGGGGCGCGATTGCGCGCGCCGCGCGGGAACGGGATCGGCTTCGACGATCTGCTGGAGAGCCTCGAGTGGACATCCATTGGCTGAGTGACGAGTCGCACGTGCTGCTCAATCCGCGCATGCCGCGCGAGGATGAGTCGCGTCTGCGCTCGTTCGTCATCGATCTGCCGGGACATGTTTGGCTCGCCACGTCGGGCACGACCGGCGCGCTGAAGCTGACGGCGTTGTCGAAGCGCGCGGTGCTCGCGTCGGCGGCGGCGGTCAATCGGCATCTCGAGGCGCGCGCGTCGGATGTCTGGTGCTGCGTCTTGCCGACGTTTCATGTCGGAGGCCTCGGCATTCATGCGCGCGCGTATTTGTCGGGGAGTCGCGTCGTCACGGACACGTGGGACGCGCGGCGGTTCGCGGCGATGGAGGACGTCACGTTGTCGGCGCTCGTGCCCGCGCAGGTGAGCGATCTCGTGCGCGCCGGTCTGCACGCGCCGAACGCGTTGCGGGCGATCGTCGTCGGCGGAGGAGCGTTGTCGGAGGAGTTGTATGGGGCGGGGTGGGAGCTGGGATGGCCGCTCTTGCCGAGCTACGGCATGACCGAGTGCGCGTCGCAGGCGGCGACAGCACGGCCGGGCTCGCCCGAGCTCATCCTTCTCGACCATCTCGAGGCGCGGAGCGAGGAGGGGCGGCTGGCGTTTCGCGGCGAGTCGTTATTGACGGGCTACGGAATGGAAGGCGGATTCATCGATCCCAAAGTGGACGGCTGGTTCGTCACGGAAGACCTCGGCAGGATCGATGGACGGGTGTTGCGCGTGGAAGGACGGCGAGGCGACTTCATCAAGATCGGCGGGGAGTCGGTCGACCTCAGCCGTCTCGACGCGCTGGCCGGGCCGCACGCGGCCGTGATTGCGGTGCCGGACGAGCGTCTGGGACATGTCATTCACCTCGTTGTGGAGGCGTCCGCGGACGTGGAGAACGTGGCTCGTGAATACGATGCGCGCGTGCATCCATTCGAGCGGGCGCGGCGGGTTCATTTCGTCGAGAAGCTCCCTCGTACGGCGCTGGGAAAGCTCATCCGTACGCAGCTTCCGAAAATCGCGGAATAGCCGCGCGCCTCTCCTAGTTATGCGTGGTCCCGACGCGGACAAGGCTCTCTGAAAAACACCACGTAACTCATGAGCACGCAGCGAGTTGCAAGTGATCGTGGAATGAAGAACGGGGTCGGGTCGTTATCATCGATCCCGACGCGAGATTGACAACAACGCGAAGGGGCACGTAAGATTCGCGGTCCCTGCAGTTCTCCCAAGTAGTCCTTCGCGGTCGATCTTTCTCAAGGCGTTCCTGGTCAAACGGAATGGGTTCGTAAAACGGAAACATTCCGCTTGACACGGACGGAGGGGTCTGGCACTCTTGCCGCCCTTTCGGCGAGGCCGGTTCTTTGACAACTGAATAGGAAAGCAACGAAGGCAAACGTGATTCCTTTGAGCGCCCGCCGCAAGGTGGGGCTCAACAGAAACAACTAAGAAGTATCCGAATAAGCATCAGTCGTTTGACTGGTGTCAGAGCATCAGAATCTTCAGTTCAAACTGGAGAGTTTGATCCTGGCTCAGAATGAACGCTGGCGGCGTGCTTTACACATGCAAGTCGAGCGAGGCGTGGAGCAATCCACAGTCGAGCGGCGAACGGGTG
>DATELS010000112.1:0-10186 GCA_035276365.1 Thermoanaerobaculia bacterium | reverse complement strand
TCGCTTCACCGACGCCATTCAGCAGCCGATGACCTTCGGCTCGCGCATCCTCCTCCCGCACGAGGCGGAAACATGGGACGACGCGCGTCTCGAAGCCGTGCTGCTGCACGAGCGCGCGCACGTCGAGCGCCGCGACTCGCTCCTCGGCCTCCTCTCCGACATCACGTGCGCCGTCTACTGGTTCCATCCGCTGGCGTGGATCGCCGCGCGCCGGTCGATGCTCGAACGCGAGCGCGCGTGCGACGAAGCCGTGCTCGCGTCGCACATCGCGCCGACCGCGTACGCGACCACCTTGCTCGACGTCGCGCGCGGCCGCGCCCTCGGCATCGCCATGGCCGACCGCTCGCACCTCGAGACGCGCATCCGAGCGATCCTCGATCCGACGATCCGCCGCCGCATGACGCGCGTCAGCCGCGTGATGGTCGTCGGCGGCGCGCTCGTCGCGGCGCCGCTCCTCGCCGCGCTCACTCCGCGCGGCATCGAGCCCGATCTCCTCGGCGATTCGATTGCCTCGCCGTTCAGCGAGCGCATCGGCGTCGACGACATCCCGAACGTTTCCGCGACCGGTCCCGACGCGGCGCTCATCGCGCAACTGCAGGATTTCGCGCGACGCCCACCGCAGTCCGAGATCGACTTCGTCGGCGACCGCGCGCGCTGGGCGCTGCATCAGGTGCGCAACGGCGAGCTCGTCACGCCGCTCCTGGACATGCTCGACCATCACGACTGGCGCGTCCGCGCGTACGCCGCGTTCATCCTCGGCTACGGCCGCGACACGCGCGCGACGGCACCGCTCACGGCCGCGCTGCGCGATCCGATCTGGCGCGTGCGCGCATCGGCGTCCTCGGCGCTCGAGCATCTCGCCGATCCTGCCGCCGCACCCGCGATGCGCGCCGCGCTCGACGACGACGCCTGGCAAGTCCGCGTGTGCGCCGTTCACTACTTCACCAACATCGGCGCGAGCCGAGAGCTGTTCGAATCCATGAAGACCGACCGCCACATCGCCGTGCGCATGGCGGCCGAGGAGGCCCTGCAATGAAGCACTTCTTTTTTTGTCTCGTCGGTGTCATTTTTTTGACATCAACTCTCAACGCCCAGATGCCCAAGGATCTCGATGCCTACATCGAGAACGCGCGGCAACAGGCAGACGTCCCCGGCATCGCCGTCACGATCGTGAAGGACGGCCGGCTCGTCGTCGCGAAAGGCTACGGCGTCCGCGAGCTCGGCAAAGACGCGAAGGTCGACGAGGAGACGATGTTCGACATCGCGTCGCTGTCGAAGTCGTTCACCACCGCCGCGATCGCGAAGCTCGTCGAGGAGGGAAAGATGCGCTGGGACGATCCCGTGCGACGTCATCTCCCGACCTTCGAGCTCGCCGATCCGTATCGCACGCAGAACGCGACAATCCGCGACCTGCTCTCGCATCGCCTCGGCCTCGAGCAGGGCAACTTCATGTTCCGTTTCACGAAGTACGACACCGCGGAAGTGATTCGCCGCATGCGCTATCTGGAAGAGCGCGAGCCGTTCCGCACGGGCTTCATCTACTCGAATGTCGCGTACACCGCCGCGGGCGAAGCGGCCGCCGCGGCCGCCCATCAGTCGTGGCCCGATCTCATCCGCACACGCCTCCTCGAGCCCCTCGGCATGCGCGAGAGCACGGTCGGCGTGGAGCACACGCTCGCGCCGAACCACGCGTCGCCGCACGCGCTGCTCAACGGCGTGCAGCAGCCGATCCGCAATCACAAGGCGATGAACATCTTCCCCGCGAACGGCGTGAACTCGAACGCGCGCGACATCGCGAAGTGGCTGCTCTTCCAGCTCGGCGACGGCAAGCCGATTCTCACCAAGGCGTCGATGGACGAGATGCATTCGCCGCAGAACATCATCCCGACGACGCCCGGCATGCGCGCGGCACGCGGCGTCCGCTTCTTCGGCGCATATGGACTCGGATGGCAGATCATGGACTTCCACGGCCACCCGATGCTGTGGCACAGCGGCGGCGCGGACGGCATGCCGGTCTACATGGCCATTCTTCCCGAGGATCAGATTGGCGTGGCGGTGATGCTGAACACGTGGTCCGCCGCAACGCTGCACGGCGCGATCGCCGCGCGCATCCTCGACACGTACCTCGGCACTCCCAACCCGCGCGACTGGGTGAAGGAGTCGCTGCCGTCGCAACATCGCGACGAGGCGCAACCGGACGAGCCGCGCGTCGCCGGCACATCACCCTCGCGCCCGATCGACGCCTACGCCGCGACATACGACAACCCGTTGCACGGCGCGATGGACATCCGCTTCACGGACGGCAAGCTCACGCTCCAATTCGGCGGCGGCGAAATCGCCGACCTCGAACACTGGAACTACGACACCTTCCGCGTGAAATGGCACGACCGCGCGTACATGTACTTCGACACGTACGCGACGTTCACCCTCGACGCGAAAGGCACACCGGTGCGATTCGAAATGCCGTTGGGTCGCGACAAAATCATCGCGACACACCCCGTATCCTCTCCCCGCTAGCGCGGGGAGAGGGCCGGGCGAAGGGTTATCATTCCCTCGTGAATCTCAAGGTCGTTCTCGAGCCCAGCGACGAAGGCGGTTTTACCGCGTACGTGCCGACGCTTCCGGGTTGCGTGAGTGAAGGCGACACGCGCGAAGAGGCTCTTAAAAACATTCGCGAAGCGATCGAGCTTTATCTCGAACCGGTTGACGACGACCTTGCGGGAAAAGAAGGCGCCGAAATCGCCGAGCTGACGTTTTGACGAAAGTCCCGTCGCTCAACTATCCCGCAGTGATTGCAGCGTTGCAGCGCGCCGGATGGGTCGTCGTAAGGCAGCGCGGCAGTCATATCCGTCTTCACCGCCAAACGCCCGACGGCGCGAAGAAGTTGACGGTTCCCGCGCACAAGCCGATCAAGCGTTCGACGCTTGCAAAAATACTCGCGGACGCCGAGTTGTCCGTCGACGATTTCCTGTCGCTCGTCTGAGCTAAATCCTCACTTCACGAACGCCGTGAAATCCGTTCCGCCTTTCATCTCCGCGAATGCGCTCGTGTATGTCTTCACCGCGTTGTTCTTCGTGTCCGTGATCGTGACCTCGACGCGCAGCGGCGTCGCGGAGCCGAAGAGGACGGCGATCGTTGGTTGGCCGGCGCCGTTCGTGTTTCCCTGGTCCAGCATCTTCAGCATCATCTCGATGTTGTCCGGGCTGTTGAAGTAGAAGAAGACCGTCTCGCTCGACGGGTTCGCGAAGCCGGTCACCGACTTCACTTGTGCGCTCGTGTCCGCGGCCGCGTTGTCGAACGCGCCGCGGTAGCGCACCGTCGCGCGGAAGCGGCTGTTCAGCAGACACGCCGTCGTCGCATTCGGCACGCAGCCGCCGGCGAACGACACCACCAGCGTGTACGGACCCGTATTCGGCTGCGAGCTCGACGCGCTCCACAGCGCCTCCGCCTCGATGTAGTACGTCCCGCCCGTCGCGAACGTGTGATGGATGCGCTGCCGGCTCACGCCCGACGTGCTCCGGTACGACACCGTCGTCACCGGCGCCGAGGTGGCGTTGCCGAGGTACATGTAGAGGAAGGTGTCGTAGGCGGTGCTCGAATAGTCGATGTCGATCGTCGTGCCCGCGCTCACCGTCACCGAGTACACATCCTCGCGCAGATTCAGAAAATCGCGGCACGACGCCGTCGTCAGCGCGCCATTGATCGTCACCGGCGGCGTGATGGGCGTCGCCGGACAATCCACCGCGATCGCCACGCCATGGTGCTCGTGCTCCGTGCGCGCGGACTGCGCGGCGGCGACTGCCGCGTCCACCTCCTCGCGACTCACTTCCTGTGCGGAAACGGCGGCGAACGAAACCAGCAACGAAAGGAGAAGAGCGGTTCTCTTCATCATGACCTCCGTCGGATTGTGGGGACCCGCGCGAAAGAATAGCAGGAACGCGCGCCGTGTTCCGCCGCGCGCATGATCTCCTTCGCCAACGTCAGCAAGCAGTACGGAAAACAGGTCCTCTTCGTCGACGCGTCGTTCCAGCTCAATCCCGGCGAGAAGGCGGGACTGGTCGGACCGAACGGCGCCGGCAAGTCGACCCTCTTCCGCATGATCGTCGGCGAAGAGGATCCGGACGACGGCGTCGTCAGCGTCCCGAAGAAACTCGCCATCGGCTACTTCCGCCAGGAAGTCGACGAGATGTCCGGACGTCCCGTGCTCGACGAAGCGATCGCCGGCAGCGGACGACTCGGCGAACTGCATCACGAGCTCATCGAGCTCGAACAGAATCTGCACGACGAGAAAGCGCTCGCGCGCTACGGGGAAGTCCAGGAGGAGTACCAGCACCTCGGCGGCTACGAGCTCGAGGCGCGCGCGCGCGAAGTCCTGCACGGACTCGGATTCGCGGACGAGCAGATCGACGGCGACGTCGGCGCGCTCTCCGGCGGCTGGAAGATGCGCGTCTCCATGGCCAAGATCCTCCTCGGCAAATTCGACGCGCTCCTGCTCGACGAGCCGACGAACCATCTCGACATCGAGTCCATCGTCTGGCTCGAGCGCTTCCTGCGCAGCATCCCCGCGACCATCCTCATGACGTCGCACGACCGCGACTTCATGAATCGCCTCGTCTCGAAAATCATCGAGATCGACGACGGCGACATTGTCACGTACTCCGGCGACTACGACTTCTACGTGCGCGAGCGCGAGCAGCGCGAGGCCAATCAGGAGGCCGCCTACGAGCGCCAGCAGGCCAAGCTCGCGAAAGAGCAGCGCTTCATCGAGCGCTTCAGCGCGCACGCCGCGAAGGCGGCGCAGGTGCAGAGCCGCGTCAAGATGCTCGAGAAGCAGGAGCGCATCGAGCCGCCGAAGAAGCGTCGCGTGATGAAGTTCGACTTCCGTTCGCCGCAGCGCTCGGGCGAAGACGTCGCGATGCTGAGCTGCGTGTCGAAGTCCTTCGGCTCACGCACGATCTACGACGGCTTCGACTTTCACGTGCGACGTGGCGAGCGCTGGTGCGTGATGGGCAAGAACGGCGCGGGCAAGTCGACGCTGCTCAAGATGGTCGCCGGCGCGCTGCAGCCTGATGCCGGTTCCGTCCGACTCGGCGCGAGTCTGACCATGGGCTACTTCGCGCAGCAGTCGCTCGATCTCCTCGATCCAAACCTCACGGTATGGGAGCAGATTCAGAAAGACTTTCCGCTCGAGAACGTCGGCGTGCTGCGCAACCTCCTCGGCACTTTCCAGTTCTCCGGCGACGACGTCGACAAGCGCATTCGCTCGCTGTCCGGCGGCGAGAAGTCGCGGCTCGTCATGGCGCGCATGCTCCTCGACCCGCCGAACTTTCTCGTCCTCGACGAGCCGACGAATCACCTCGACCTCGCCACGAAGGAAATGCTCGTCGAGGCGCTGCACGAGTTCGAGGGGACGATGCTCTTCGTCTCGCACGACCGCACGTTCCTGCGCGGGCTCGCGAATCGGGTCCTCGAGCTGGCACCCGAGGATCATGCGGAGCCGTTGAAGTACGGGGGATCGTATGTCGAGTACGTCGAGCGCACCGGGCGCGAGGCGCCCGGCGTGCACGCGTAGCTAAATCGCGTCGCGGAATCTCGTTGCCACCGTGTGAATGAGATCCGCGGGCGTTTTGTAATTCGCGCCCTGCACCGTCTCCGTCTGGAACGCGGCCACCGTGCCGTCCGACACGCGCAGCAGGCGCACCGACACGCTCGCGCGGTCGCTGCGGAACGTCATCGCCGCCACGCTGTAGTAGTCGTTCACCTCGCCGTTCACGACGTAGTCGACGTTCTTCTCGCGGCCGTACGCGACCGCCGCGTCGTCGGACAGCTCCTGCGTCGCCGTCACCGGGCGGCTGAGCGGCACGACCTTCACGCCCGGCTTCGTCGCCAGCACGCGCGCGTAAATCGGACCGGCGACATTGCCCGAGCCCGGGCAGTCGTCCTTCTGCTCCGGCATGAGGCAGTCGCGGAACGAGATGATGCCGATCGTCGCGCCCGGCGCGACCTTCGAGTTCACGACGACGCGCGGCGTCGACGCGCACCCGGCCAGGAGAATGATTCCGATCACGAGCTTCCCACTGGAACGAAGCATGCGAGTCCCTCCTCGATCATGAATCGTACAGAATTCGTGCCGATGAAAACGACAGTCGCAGTGCTGCTCCTGACTTTCGCCGCGACCGCACGTGCGCAGACGGAACCGATCAACGCAGACCGTCCCGGTCTCGCCGACAGCAGCGCCGTCGTCGGACGCGGCACGTTCCAACTCGAGACGGGCTTCGAACGCGACGATGACGAAGACTCCGTCCCGACGCTCTTCCGCTACGGCCTCACCGACGCGTTCGAGCTGCGCGTCGAAACGGATTGGGACGATGCGGCGCTTGGCTTCAAATACAAGTTCCGCGACGAGCCGTCCCTCGGCGTCATCGCCAGCATCGGACGCGACTCCTCGAACCTGCGACTCGCGGCCGACTACGATCTCGGCGAGCGCTGGTCGCTCAATCCGAACGTCGGCGTGCAGCACGAAGACGACGTCACGTCCGCCGTCGCCGCACTGACGGTGCAGTACAACGTCAGCGAAAAGTCGAACGTGTTCGTCGATAGCGCGCTGCAGGCGTCGACGATCGTCGTCGACGCCGGCGCTGCCTGGATTCTCGGCCGCGACACGCAGCTCGACGTCTCCGCCGGCTGGCGCGTGCACGGCGACGGCGCGCCCGACCATTTCTGGTCCGCGGGCATCAGCCGTCGCTTCTGATCGCGACTACTTCGCGGCGGGCTTTTCTTTCGACGCCGCGTTCTGCGTCGCCTCGGCGCGGCGCGCGCGATCCTTCTCGCGCTGCGCGGTGCGGCGCTTCTTCGCGATCGACGCGCGCGCCTTTTCTCCATTGATCTTCGACATGACTGCCTCCGCCCGCGACTCTACCACGCAATAAAGAGCACACTCCTCCGGTTGCCGCCCGCGCATGTCATTTTCTTCACTCGGACTCGGTCCGAAGCTCCTTCAATCCATCTCTGAACTCGGATACGCGGCACCGACCCCCATTCAATCCGCCGCCATCCCGCGCCTCCTCGACGGCGCGGACCTCATCGGAATCGCGCAGACCGGCACCGGCAAGACCGCCGCGTTCGTCCTCCCGATCCTCGAGCGCCTCGCGCGCAAACCGCAGCAGTCGCGCGGTCCGCGCGCGCTCGTCGTCGCGCCGACGCGCGAGCTCGCCCTGCAGATCGACGAGCACGTCCGCCTCCTCGGCAAACACATGCGCATCCGCTGCGCGACCATCTTTGGCGGCGTCGGCGAGACTCCGCAGATTCACGCCGTGCGCGCGGGAGTCGACGTCATCGTCGCGACGCCCGGACGGCTCCTCGATCTCATGAGCGCGGGACACGTCTCGCTGCGCAACGTCGAAGTCGCAGTCCTCGACGAAGCGGATCGCATGCTCGACATGGGATTCCTCCCGCAGATCCGCCGCGTCGTGCATGCGCTGCCGCGCGAGCGCCAGACGCTGCTCTTCTCCGCGACGCTGTCCAGCGACATCGAGAAAGTCACTGCCGAGTTTCTGCGCAATCCGCAGACGGTCGAGATCGGCCGCCGCGCCAATCCCGCCGAGACCGTCGCGCAGTTTCTCTATCCCGTCCCGAAGAGCCGCAAGATCGATCTGCTCATTCATCTCCTGCGCGACGAGTCGCTCGACACGGTGCTCGTCTTCTCGCGCACGAAGCACGGCGCGGACAAGATCGCGCGCAAGCTGCAGGCGGCGAAGATCGCCGCGGCGACGATTCACTCGAACCGCAGCCAGAGCCAGCGCGTGGCCGCGCTCGACGCGTTCAAGAGCGGCAAGTGCCGCGTGCTCGTGGCGACGGACATCGCCTCGCGCGGCATCGACGTCGAAGGCATCTCGCACGTCATCAACTTCGACTTCCCGATGCATCCGGAGGATTACATCCATCGCATCGGACGCACGGGACGTGCGGAGGCGATCGGCGACGCGATCAGCTTCGTGATGCCGGACGACGAGCCGTACGTGCGCGATCTGGAGAAGCTGACGCACAAGCGCATCGCGCGCAAGACGGTGCGCGATTTCGACTACACGGAGCGCGCTACGCCAGTTGCGCCTCCAGCTCGGCCCACCGCGCGTAAAGTCGATCCACCTCGTCCTGCGCTGCGCTCAACTCCGCGTACCGCGTCTGCAACGCGTGAGCGTCGGTGGCGATGAGCGGATCTTCCGCTCGTCGCTTCGCCTCCGCCAAACGCTCCTCCGCCGCGAGAACGTTCGTTTCCATCGCGTCGAACTCGCGCTGCTCGAGGTAGCTGAGGCGCTTCGTTTTCGTTGCTGGTGATCGGTTGCTGGTTGTTTGTGGTTTCTCGCGTTGCGGTTTCTGACGCGTCGACTCCCACTGGCCGTAATCCGCAAAGTACTCGGCGGCGCCTTTGCCGTCGAGTGCGAGGATTTGCGTCGACACGCGGTCGAGCAGGTAGCGGTCGTGCGTGACCAGCACGAGCGCGCCGGGGAACTCGAGCAGCGACTCTTCGAGCACGTCCAGCGTGGGGATGTCGAGGTCGTTCGTCGGCTCGTCCATCACGAGCAGATCTGCGGGTTGCAGCATGAGGCGCGCGAGGACGATGCGCGCCTTCTCGCCGCCCGACAATCGCGAGACGCTCGTCTCGAGTTGCTCGGTGCGGAAGAGGAAGCGCTTCGCCCATCCCGCGACGTGAATCGGGCGATCGCGATACATCACGCTGTCGCCTTCCGGCGCGAGCGCGCGCTTGAGCGTCAGATTCGGATCGAGGCTCTCGCGGTTCTGTTCGAAGTAGACGACGCGCAGCGCGTCCGCGCGCTCGATCGTGCCGGTGTCCGACTCCAGCTCGCCGACGATGATGCGCAGCAGTGTCGTCTTGCCGGAGCCGTTGGGGCCGAGGATGCCGAGGCGGGTGCCGGGGGTGAGGAGGAGATCGAGGTTCGAGAAGAGCTCGCGCTTCGACAAACCTTTACCCGACCACAGGCGCTTCGTTTTTCGTTGTGACGCGGTGAAGTCGATCGTCGCGCTCGACGTCATCGCGCGATCGCGGCTCTCGCTCAAGTCGTCGATCAACTTCTCCGCGTTCTGGATGCGCGCCTTCGCCTTCGTCGTGCGCGCCTTCGGGCCGCGGCGCAGCCACTCCATCTCGCGCCGCACGAGATTGGCGAGCGTCTCCTGATACGACGCCTCGTTGCGCAGCACCTCGTCGCGCTTCTCCAGCAGCTCGCTGTACGTGCCGTTCGTCTGCAGGAGTCCCGCGGGATACGCGCGATTGAGCTCGAACATGCGCGAGGCGACGTTCTCGAGAAAGTACCGGTCGTGACTCACGACGACGAACGCCTCCGGCTCCGTTTTCAGCAGCGACTCCAGCCAGAGAATCGCTTCGACGTCGAGGTGATTCGTCGGCTCGTCGAGGAGGAGGATGTCCGGCTCGCGCGCCAGCTCACGCGCGATCGCGAGTCGCTTGCGCCAGCCGCCGGAGAGCGTGTCCGTGCGCTGCTCGCGGTCTTCGAATCGCGCCTTGGCGAGAGCGAGTCCGGCGCGGGAGAGCTTCTCGTGATCGTCGAGCGTCGCCTCGTCACGCAGCGCGTCGAGCACGACGTCTTCGACGGTCTTGCCCGGCGCGAAGACCGCGTCCTGCGGCACGTAGCCGATGCGCAAGCCTTTGCGCACCGCGCGCGATCCTGAGTCCGGCTCCTCCGCGCCCGCGAGGACGCGCAACAGCGTCGTCTTGCCCGAGCCGTTCGGACCGACCAATCCGACGTGATCCCCCTCGAACAGCGTGAACGAGAGGTTCTCGAACAAAGGCCGCGAGGTGAAGGACTTGGTCAGGTTTTCGGCGGTGAGGAGAACGCTCATTCGAACGATGAACGATGAACGATGAACGATGAACACGCAACTGCGGAATCTCATCGTTCATCGTTCATCGTTCATCGTTACGATATTTCCGCGAACGAACAGCGAACGGAGCGTGTTGTTCAAGGTATGAAGAACTCCTGGATTGGCGGAACCTCGGCCCGTCTGGCGGAGACCGCGGAGGAGAACCTGGCCGTGGCGGTGCATCGCGCGGAGCCGGGAGCGCTGGAGCGGCTCATCGACCGCTTCGAGTCCGCGCTCTACAGCTACGCGTACGGCATCCTGCAGAACCCGTTCGATGCCCAGGAGGTCGTTC
>DATELS010000111.1:0-9442 GCA_035276365.1 Thermoanaerobaculia bacterium | reverse complement strand
CGCGCGCTCATTGCCCGCGATCGCGAGCGACGCGCTCGGGAACGCGACCGCGCCGCGCTCGCCGTCGTTGTCGTTGTCTTCAGGAAGCGTGAGGTAGCCGTTCTTCTTCACGGCGCCGCGCGCGACGAGCGCATTCGTCAGACGCTCCGCGTTGAAGCGTCCCTCCGCGATCGCGACGACGTCCGCCTGCGAGCTCAGCGCGGCGCGCGGAGACGTGGCCACGACGAGCACGTCGATGTCCTTCACCGGCGAGAGTCCCGCGTCGGAGAGGAACTTCTGCGCCTCGCCGTCGGCGCTCATCTTGTCGGTGTGCATCAGCAGCATCGACGAGAGAGGGCTGGAGCGCAATTCATTCAACTTGATCATGCCGACCGTGACGGCGTTCGCCGGCACGAGCGACATCGCGTCGTCCTTGGCCAGCGCGGGGATCGCCGCGAGCGCGAGGACCGTGAGCGCGGCGAAAGTGCGGAGATACGTGCGGTTCATTTCTAGAACTCCTTTCGAGTGAAGAGCCACGAGGCGAGCGAGAGACAGACGATACCGAAGGCGGCGGTCGTCAGAAACGGAGACGGATTGAGCGCGCCGAGCATGCGGTCGGGCACCTGATCGCCGCCCACGAAGGCGACGACGGCCTGCATCAGCTCGGACGTCTTGGGCAGCACCCAGTACATGCCGTTGATCAGCTTCGCCTGCCACTCGTGCGAGACGGCGGCAGCGAAGTTCTCGTGCATGACGAGCATTGCGCTGAAGATCGAGAAGCCGACGGTCATCATGATCGAGACCGCGGTCGACGACGTGATGACGCCGACGAGGAATGCGAACGCGAGCATGACCGCGATGACGAGCAGGATGATCGCGCCGCCGAGAAGGAAGCGCGGATGCGCGACGCGCGTCTTCCACGCCACGATGATCCACACGGTGCCCATCAGGTAGATCACGTTGCTCGACGCGAGGATCAATCCGGCGACGTAGCGCGCGAGCAGAAGGCGCACGCGGCCGACCGGGCGCGAGAGATACAGGTCGACCGTGCCCTTGTCCTGCATGCGGGGCACGAGGTGCGCGGTCGCGAAGACCGCGAGCAGCGTGCAGAAGATGTAGAGGAAGCCGGAGAAGCCGATCTCGAATCCGAGGACGAGCTTGTCGATGCTGATGCCGCTGTCGGGCGTGACTTCCTTGCCGAAGAGCTTCGCGCCGGCGAGCGCGCCGTCGACGATGTCGAGGTTCACGGCCGAGGCGAAGATGATGATGAAGATCGTGGAGAGGAAGAAGTAGGCGAGGAGCGTCCAGCGGGCCGCGGCTTCGCGCATGACGTCTTCGATGTTGGCTGCGAGGACTTTCATCGGCCTTCTCTGTCTATCGTAATGTACTTTACACTAAAAAGCTCGTCGTGTTTCT
The DNA here is from genome assembly GCA_035276365.1 of Thermoanaerobaculia bacterium. Lineage (GTDB taxonomy): Bacteria > Acidobacteriota > Thermoanaerobaculia > Gp7-AA8 > Gp7-AA8 > QHVT01. The sequence goes on along the minus strand of DATELS010000111.1, from coordinate 8,047 downwards.
GGAATGCGCGTTCGATGCCCGCCGTCAGTGTGCTCCCACGGAATCGTGCGGATCGGCGCGCACGAGATCGACGAAGACGTCTTCGAGCGTCGAGCGCATCTGCGTCAGCTCGCTGAGCATGCCGCCGCGCGCGCGGAGCTGATCGACGAGCGCGTTGAGATGCTCGAGATCGGAGACGGAGAGCACCATGTGCCCGTTCACGCGCTCGACGCCTGCGCCGCTCTCGCGGAACGCGCTGACGAGCGAGTCGTCGATGGGATTCGCCACCATCTTGTACGTGGCCTGCTTGCGCGTCAGCTCGTCGACGCTGCCGAAGGCCGCGACTTTGCCGTTGCGCAGCACGGCGACGCGATCGCACGTGAGCTCGATCTCGGAGAGGAGGTGCGAGTTCAGAAGCACGGCAGTGCCGTTCTGCTTGGCCTCGTCGCGCAGGAGATCGCGGATCTCGCGGCGGCCGACGGGATCGACGCCGTCCGTCGGCTCATCGAGCAGGAGAAGCTTCGGGCGATGCAGGAGCGCGCAGGCGATGCCGAGGCGCTGGGTCATGCCCTTCGAGTACTTTTTGATGCGGACGTCGATCCACTGCCCCATCCGCACCTGCTCGAGCACGGCGGGGATGCGCTCGCGGATCGCGGACGTCTCCATGCCGGACATCCGTCCGAAGATGGAGAGCGCCTGACGCGCGGTGAGGTAATTCGGGATCTTGTGACCTTCCGGAAGATAGCCGACGTGGCGTCGCGACTCGGGGTCGCGCACGGGACGGCCGCAGACGGTCGCGCTGCCGGACGTCGCGTGCGTGAGTCCGAGGAGGATTTTGACGGTGGTGGTTTTACCGGCGCCATTCGGTCCGAGCAGGCCGAACATCTCCCCCTCGGCAACCGTGAAGTCGATGCCGTCGAGCGCGGTGATCTTCGCCTTGCCGAAAGACGACCGGTATTGCTTGCGAAGGCCGGACACCTCGATCAGGGTGGTCATGCGCTTGAGTGTACGGCGCACGGGGGCGAAAGGTTGCGTGGAGGGCTTAGCGCGCCCCCGCCGTCACGTGCACGGTCTGCATCCTCTTGTCCACCGCGTCCCAGTCCACGTTGCCGAGAAAGGCCTCGATGTACTTCGGCCGGTCGGATGGTTTGTAGTCGAGCAGGAACGCGTGCTCCCACACGTCCATCACCAGGAGAGGGACGAAGCCGGAGACGTTGCCGGTCTCGTGCAGTGTGATCCAGTGATTCGAGACCTTGCCGTTCGCGGGATCGAGGTAGCAGATCGCCCAGCCCACGCCGCGCATCTTGCCGACGCCGACGAAGTCGGTCTTCCAGATGTCGTAGCTCGGGAAGCTGCTCTCGACGGCCGACCGGAACTCCGAGCCGCGCGGCGCCTCGTCGCCGCCCTGCCGCTTCATGTTGCCGAAGTAGTACTCGTGCAACACCATGCCGTTGTATTCGAAGCCGAGCCGGCGCGTGAGCTCGGAGTACGCGGGCGTCTCTTCCTGATCGACTTTTCCGTCCGCGAGAATCGCGCTGATCTTCTCGGTCAGCGTATTCGTGTTCGTGACGTAGCCCTCGTAGAGCTTGAAGTGCATCTCCAGCGTTTTGTCGGAGATGCCGGTGAGGCCGGAGAGGTTGAATGTTTTCGGCGTGTAGATCTTGGTGTCCATGCACGCGTCACGTGCACGACGCGCACCGGAACTTTGCGAAGACGTACGGATAGTTCGGACGGAACCAGTTGCGAAAGCCGGGGCGGATGAGCGCGCTGTCAGTGACGGGCGATGCGCCTTTCAAGACGTAATGCGCGTTGTCGAAAAAGTCGGCGGAGTACTCCTTGTACGAGGCCATGGGCTTGAAGCCGGGAAAGCCGTCGAAGAGGGTGGACGTCCACTCCCAGCCATTGCCGACGAGATCGTGCACGCCCCACGCGCTCACGCCTTCCGGATGCGCGTCCACGGCGACGGGATCGAAGGACTGAAACCCATACTCTCCACCCTTCACCCCTTCCGCCGCCCGCTGAAACTCGGCCTCGGACGGCAACCGCTTCCCGCGCCACTTGGCGTATGCGGATGCCTCGTCGTGCGTGACCCACACCGGCGCATCGAGCATGAGCGGCTGCAACGAGAACATCCCGCGCCAGCGCGAGGTACCGTCCCAGAAGTGCGGCCCCGGAGCGCCGGTGGCGTCGATGTACTCGAGATACTGGCCGTTGGTCACGGGATACGCGTCGATCTCGAACGCCGGCACATCGACGACATGCGCCGGAAACTCGTTGTCCCACCCAAAAAACTCGCGCGACGTCCCGAGCGTCGCCCGCCCCGCAGGAATGGCAATCGAACGCGCTGGCGAAAATCCCCTTGAAGACTTTGCGACTTGAAGACTCGAAGACTGCTTCTTCTCGTACGGCAGGTTATGCAGCATGTACAGCAGCGTCTCCTGATGCATGAGCTCATGCTCGATGATCGTGAAGCTCGCCTCGCCGATCGGCGTCTCCGCGAGCGCCGCTTCCACGAGCGCATCGCACGCCGCCGCGAAGACTTGCACCTCCTCGCGCGACGGCCAGACATCCGTCGGACTGCGCACCGCCGACTCATCCGCCGGATCGATCCCGCGCGCGAACAGCGTCTCCAATCGCTCATCAACTCCGGGACGTTGCAGCGTCAACTTAATCAGCGTGTTGACGGAGAAGCCGGGCAGATGCCCCTCGTAAAACACGATCGGATTGCGCAACGCGATCGGCCGGTCGTAATACGCCTCCGGCGTCACGAGATCGAACAACGTGCGCGTCCGCGCGCGCGTCGCGCGATACCACTCCACGAGCCCCGCGTTCGTGACGCCATTCGGAAAGGCGTGATGGCGCATCGGGTGCGATCTTAAGCGATCGCTTCTTCGCCCACCGGCACTTCGACCACGCGGAATGTGGGCTGGTCCGGATACGCCGTCGCGAGCACGGCTTGCGCGACGTTGTACACCGGCGTGTTCGCCTTCGTCCGTCCCTCCGGGCTTCCGCGATGGGCGTGGCCGTGGAAGACGACGTTCACGCGATAGCGATCGATCGGCTCTTCCAATCGGCTCGAGCCGAGGAAGGCGATGATCTCGGGAGGCTCGCCGTTGACTGTCGCCTGGATCGGCGCGTAGTGCAGCACTGCGACCTTCTGCGGCGTGCGCAGACGCGCGAGCGCGGCCTCGAGCTTCAGCGCCTCGTTGATCGTTTCGTGCACGAAGTTCTTGATGATCGTTTCGCCCCAGGCGCCGAGGGCGCGGCGGCCGAAGCCGCCGGCAAAGCCTTTCACGCCGGCGAAGCCCACGCCGTACAGCTCGTACGAGTCGCCATCGAGCACGACCACTCCCGCGTCGGCGAGGATCTGCACGACCTCTTTCTCCTGACCCGACTCATAGTCGTGATTTCCGAGGACCGCGATCGCGGGGATGCGCAGCGAAGTCGTGATGTCCTTCGCGAGGATCTTCGCTTCCTCCACCGTCCCGTAGTCCGTGAGATCGCCGCAGAGCAGCAGCACGTCCGCGGCTTCCGTGACTTGCGCGAACAGCGGCTGCATCGCACCCTGCGAATTCTTCTTCACATGGATGTCCGCGACCGCCGCGATGCGCACCGTCTCGCGCTGCATCATCACTTCGCTCCATCCACGGCGATCCCCGCCGTCCAACGCGCGATGTCGCGCTCGTCCATCGTCTCGTGCACGAGGCGCGCGTCCCCGTAGCCCCACTCATCGACGTCCTTCAAATACTGCTGCCGCGAGATCACCGTGCCGTAGCACACCTTCGCCTTCGCGTTGCCCGCGCGCGTTTCGTCCTGCACGCGTTTCGTCATCTCATCGACGACCCATGACGGGATCTTTTCGCGATCGGAGGGATAGATGAAGCCGAACAGCACGACGTGCGCGTACAGCGCGCGCCAGAACGGACCGTAGCGATCGACGAGACGCTTCCAGTCCAGCTTGTCGCCGACCGCGCGAATCACATGCGCGACGTCCGCGCCATCGAAGCGCTCGCGCTCCATGATCAAGCCCTTCGACCAGATCATCTCTTCTGCCGGGATGAGCAGCACGTCGACGCCGAACACTTTCTCCTTCACCGCGTGCTCGAACCACGTGTCGTCGACGCGCGCGACGCCGTTGCCCGCGCTGAAGATGAGATCGACGAAGTCCTCGCCTTTGAACGCCTTCCCGAGCCAGTGCGGAAACGTGAGCTCGCTCTGGTAGCCCGCCTTCTGAAACGCCCACTCCGCGCGCTTGAAGTCTTCGCGGCGGATGAAGACGTCGAAGTCTTTCGTGTGCCGTTCGATGCCCGTGTAGCGCGCAAACGCGTACGCGCCTCCGACGAGATGCGGGATGCCCGCGCCTTCCAGGATCGACAATGCGTGGCGGTAGAAGCGGATGCTGCTCTCGGACAGAACGTCCTGCGGAAGTGCGGCCATGGCAGAGCCGGGAAAGTGCAGGTCCCATGCCTTGGAAGCGCCCGCTATCAATTGTGGTTCTCCCTCCAAAATCCAGAACCCGGAGCCACTTTTGCGACTCACTCGTTCTCTTCTCGCGCTGTCTCTGTTGTTGGGTCTGACGGGCGCGGCGCATGCCGCGAATACCGTCTCGGACGTCGTCGCGACGTATGACAATCTCCGCGCCGGCGACGCGCACACCGCGTCGAACTTCACCTTCACCGCGGGCCACGGCACGTACACGCTCGCGTCGGGCACGGTCTCTGCCGTCTTCGCGGGCGACACGCAGGTCGGCCTGTTCCTCGCCGGCAACGGCACGTTTCGCTATGAGACGGTGAACAAGGACGAGCTTCCCGCGCTTCGCTACAACGCGAAGAACGGCGGCGTGAAGTCGTTCGAGGTGAGCGCCGACAAGGCCACCATCACCACCGACTTCACCTCCGCCCTCCTCCTCGGCACCGGACTGCCCGAGGCGTCGGGGGCCGCGGCGGCGTCGCAGCAGACGGCGCTCAAGCAGAACGCCGATCTCTTCGCGCGCACCGACCTGACGATGGCGCCGCCCGCGCATCTGCTCACGTATCAGCGCCTCGACAATCCGTCCGCGCGCGTCCTCTATGCGCGCATTCAGGGCTCGCAGCCCTTCGTGCACGTTTACGACGACGCGTACGACAACGACGAGACGCTCCGGCTTCTCCTGCGTCCCGAGATGCGCGGGACCGGCGGCCGTTTCAACGACATCCTCTATCCCGTGCTCCTGTCGCAGCAGGCGATCGGCCGCGGCAATCGCCAGGCTCCCGCGCCGCGCGCGCTGCTGACGGATCTCGACGTGAACCTCGTCGGCAACATGAACGAGGAAGGCACGCTCAAGGTCACGGAGACGATCGTCCCGCAGAAGCGCGCGCTCAATGCGCTGCACTTCGATCTCATCAAGACGATCTTTCTCGAGACGGAATCGCGCGACCGCCACTTCAACCTGCGCAGCGTCACGGACGATCAGGGACGCAAGCTCTCGTTCTCGCACGAGAACGACGATCTCCTCGTCGGTCTCGCCGAGCCCGCGCCGGCCGGCAAGCCGATCAAGCTCACGTTCGACATCGACGGCAACTTCCTCTATCGCCAGGACAAGACGAATTACTGGGAGCTCGGCATCGAGCCGTGGTTCCCGTGGCTGCGTCTGCACGAGCAGGCGTTCCGCTTCCACTCGCTGATCAAGGTCGAGAAGCCGTTCGTCGTGTTCGCGTCGGGCAAGTCGCTCAAGCGCACGGAAGAGGGCAACTACAACGTCATCGAAACGCAGATCGACAATCCTGTCGACTACATCGCGATCCTCGCGGGCAAGTATCAGTACAGCGAGGAAGTGCGCAAAGGCGTGATGATCCGCGTGGCGTCCTTCATCTCCAAGAATGAAGACGCGTACAAGAAGATCCGCGCGGTGGCCGAGGCGGCCATCGACTATTACCCGTTCTTCCTCGGACCCTTCCCGTTCGACGAGATCAACGTCATCGAGAAGGACAGCCGCGGCCAGTTCGCATACGGGCAGGCGCCGGCGGGAATCGTGTTCATCACAAGTGAGGCGTTCAAGCCGCGCAGTCGTGAGCTCGACGACATGACCGAGGGAGTGAACGCACGCTTCGCGCACGAGCTGGCGCACATGTACTTCGGCAACGCCGTGCGCCGTCCGACGGAAGCGGAGCAGTGGCTCGACGAGGCGTTCGCGGAGTACGCGGCATCGCTCTTCATGAAGGCGGGCAAGAGCGGCGCGGGCGACTATCAGAAGATGTTCATCCACTGGCGCGATGACGCGAAGGTGATCGCGGAGAACGGCACGATCTCGACCGCGAATCGCCTCAACAATCCCGGCGATCGCTTCGGCCAGGCGATGGCGCGCCAGGGCCTGATCTACTTCAAGGGCGCGTACTTGCTTGCCGCGCTGCACAAGGACATGGGCGACCAGATGTTCCTCACGTTCCTCAAGTCGTACCAGAAGAGCTTCCGCTGGAAGCAGGCCACGACGAAGGACGTGATCGACTTGCTGCAGTTCCTGACGAAGAAGGACTACGCGCCGTTCTTCGAACAGTATTACTACGGCACGGCGATGCCGGACGTGAAACTGAAGTAGCGCGGCGAAAGCCGCGCTACAACGTCCTCGCGAAGAACCAGCACAGAAACACGACCACCGGCGCGTGCACCATCAGTTGCAGGATGGAGTAGCCGGCGAGGTCGCGCGCTTTGACGTTGAGGATGCCCATCAGCGGCAGCATCCAAAACGGATTGATCAAGTTCGGCAGCGCCTCGGCTGCGTTGTAGATCTGCACCGTCCAGCCGAGGTGCTCGTGCCACGCTTTCGCGGCGGCCATGACGTACGGCGCCTCGATCACCCACTTCCCTCCGCCGGACGGCACGAACATGCCGAGGAGCGCGGAGTAGAGCGCGACGACGACGGGGAACGTGTCCTTCGTCGTCAGGTGCACGAACGCATCGGCGAGACGCTCCGCGATCGGCGTCTTCGAGATCATCCCGAAGATGCCGCCGTAGAACGGGAACTGAATGAGGACGCCGGCGGTCGCGGGCACCGACTTCGCCACCGCGCGCAGAAACGAGCGCGGACGCCAGTGCAGCAGAAGGCCGAGGGCGAGGAAGGCGAGGTTGAAGTTGTTGAGATCGAGCGCGGCGAAGCCGCCTTTCTCGCGCACCTGCTGCACGAGGAACGCGATCATCAGCAGCGCGACGAGGATGCTCAACGCGGGACTGTTCTCCGCGCGCTCGCCGGGCGTGCGGATGTCGGCGGTCTCGATCGACATCGGCTCGAATGTCACGCCCATCGCCTCCGCGGTCTTCGCGTCTTCGTCGCGCGGCGCGGAGAAATACGCGATGACGACGGAGAGCACGACGAGCACGAACGCGAGCGCGAGGTTCTGCCAGAGAAAGATCGTCTGCGTCAGCGGAATGACGCCGGTGATCGGCAGGAGCGACGCGGGGATCGACGACTTCGTCGCCTGCAGCAGCGCGGCGGAGGAGGACAATCCGAGCGCCCAGACGCTGCCGAGGCCGAGGTAGGCGGCGGCGCCGATGGCGCGGTAGTCGACGCGCGGGAGGCGCCGCGTGATCTCGCGGACGAGCAGGCCGGTGAAGATCAGCGAGAGCCCCCATGAGATCAGCGAGGAGAGCATCGCGAACGCGGCGACGAAGGCGACGGCGCCGCGGCCGGTTTTCGGAATCGCGGCGAGACGCGACGTCAGTCGCGCGACCGGCGGCGAGCTCGCGACGACGAAGCCGCCGATGATCACGAGCGCCATCTGCATCGTGAAGTTCACCAGCGACCAGAAGCCGTTGCCGAACTCGGTGGCGAGAGCGGCCGGCGCGACGCCGATGGCGAGGCCGCCGGCGAAGACGAGAAGGATGGCGCCGAGAGCGAAGACGAAGGCGTCGGGGAAGAAGCGCTCGCATGCGTCGGCGAGCCTTCCGCCGATGCGCGCGAGCAGCGGCTGCGCGTCGTTCATCGGGCAACGATTATGCACCGCGCCGGACGTGACCCAGACCACCGGCGACTTTCTCGTGCAGCGCCTCCATGAGTGGGGCGTCCGCCGCATCTACGGCTATCCCGGCGACGGCA
>DATELS010000110.1:0-6241 GCA_035276365.1 Thermoanaerobaculia bacterium | reverse complement strand
CGCGAGCTCCGGCTTCGTGCCGAGAAAGCGATCGACCGCCTGCGTCTGCTCGGGAGTTGCGTGCGCGTCGAAGTAGATGACGACGCGCGACTTTCCCTGCCACTGCTCCGCCGCGCGTCCGAGGCTGTCGGAGATGAGAAGAAAGGCACCGACGATGAGGAGCGAGATCGAGATCATCGCGATCGCGACGAAGCTCGTGCGCTTCGACACCCAGATGCGGCGCAGCGCCTCGCGAAAGAAATAGGAGAACGTGCCCGCCGGGACGTCCGGCTCGGTGCGGGCGGCGACGAACGGACGCGGCATCAGTTGGTGGCGATTCCGAACAGACCTTCGCGCACCGGCGGCACGTCGTGCACGCGCGCCTTCTCGTCGCCGATGCGTCCGTGCTCGAGCGTGATCGTGCGGCGCCCGCTCGTGCGAATGAGCTCGCGGTCGTGCGTCGCGACGAGCACCGTCGAGCCGCGCAGGTTCGCCTCCGCGAAGATCTGCAGGATCTCGCCGGAGAGATCGGGATCGAGATTTCCGGTCGGCTCGTCGGCGATGAGCACGAGCGGATCGTTGATGAGCGCGCGCGCGATGGCCACGCGCTGCTGCTCGCCGCCCGAGAGCTGCGGCGGATACGAATTCAGTTTGTGATGCAGGCTGACCATGCGCAGCGCCTGATATGCCTTCTTCTTGTGCTCGCGCGGCGGAACGTTGAGCACCGTGAGGATGAACGAGAGGTTCTCGAAGACGGTCATGCGCTCGATGAGCTTGAAGTCCTGAAAGACCATTCCGATCTCGCGGCGGAACCATGGGAGCTGCGAGTTTTTCATCGCATTGAGGTTTCTCCCGTTGACGACGATCTGCCCGTCGGTCGGCGCGATCTGCCGCAGGATCAGCTTGAGGAGCGTCGACTTTCCGGCGCCGCTCGGACCCGTGAGAAAAACGAACTCGCCCTTCTCGATGTGGAAGGTGACGTCGTTGAGCGCGGTCGAGTAGCGGTCGAAGCGCTTCGTGACGTGGTAGAAATGGATCATGTTGTCGGATGACAGTGTAGCCGAGCCATGACGCGCTTCCTCCTCGTCTGTCTCGGCGGCGCGGTCGGATCGGGCGCGCGGTATCTGGTCGCGCTCGCTGCGCCGGCGCCGTGGGCGACGATCCTCGTCAACCTCGCCGGCTCCTTTCTCCTCGGCCTGATCATGGAGAGCATGCCGCTGTCCGACATGCGCGTGATGCTCACCGTCGGCGTGATGGGCGGCTTCACGACGTACTCGACGTTCAACTACGAGACGACGTCGTACCTGCGCGCGGGCGCGTGGGCGGCGGGCGCGACGAACGTGATCGTCACGCTCGTCGCATGCCTCGCCGCGGGCATCGCGGGCATGGCGCTCGGGCGAACGTTCGCGCGCTAGCGTTCGCGCAGCGCGACCGACACCGGCAAACGCGCGGCGCGAATCGCGGGGAGAAATCCTCCCACGAGTCCGATCGCGATCGCCGACGTGATGCCGAGGATCAGGAGGTGTGCGTTGACGTCGAGCGAGAACGCCACCTGACTGAACGTCTGCATGTTCAGCGTCGCGGTGCGGAAGCCGTCGAACGCGAGCCACGCGCCGAGCGCGCCGACGATGCCGCCGATCGCCGCGAGCAGAATCGACTCGACGAGCACCGACACCACGATCGGCGAGCCGCTGAAGCCGATCGCCTCCAGCGTCGCGATCTCGCGCGCACGCGCGGCGACCGCGGTGTACATCGTGTTCAGCGCGCCGAAGATCGCGCCGAGTCCCATCAGGAGCGCGATGCCGCCCGCGACGATGTTCACGAGTTTGCTGATCAGCTTCGACTGCTCGGCGTAGTACTCGCGTTCGCGCACGATCTTCAGATTCACGCGCGGGTCCGCGGTCAGCGCATCCTTGAACGTCTGGAAGTTGCCCGGCGACGCGAGCTTCACGATCGCGGTCTGATACGTGTTGCCGCGGCGATACGCCGGCGCGACGACCGCCGCGTCGCCCCAGATCTCCGACTCGTTGATCGAGCCGTCCGCGTCGAAGATGCCGACGACTTTCCAGTGGTTCTGTCCGAGGAGGAGCTCGGAGCCGAGCTCGGTGCCGCTGAACGCGCCGAGCGCGGCGCGTCCGACGATCACCTCGTTGCGTCCCCACGCGAACGCTCTGCCTTCCGTGATGTGCACTTCCTTGCGCACGTCGAACGCCGTCTGCTCGACGCCGCGCATCGGCACGTTCGCGTCGGTGCCGGTCGTGCGGCGCGGGAGGTTGATCATCACGAACAGCTCGGGCGACACGAGCGCGCGGCCGTTGGCGCGGACGACGCCCGGAGCCTGCGCGATGATGTTCGCCTCTTCGCGACTGAGCACGCTCGTCATCTCCGAGTCCGCGCCGGTGCGCAGCACGAGCGCGGTGTCGTCCGAGCCGGCGATCGTCATCGTCCGGCGGAATCCCTCGCCGATCGACAGCACGGCCACGAGCACCGCGACCACGCCGGCGATGCCGAACACGGCAGCCGCGGCGGAGCCGAGCCGCGAGGGGAGCGTGCGAACGTTGAAGGCGATCAGTGCGGCGGTTTGTGAGAACCAGCGAATCATCTGCGTTTCCTTTTATTCGCGCCGCAGGGCGTCGACGGTGTTGAGGCGCATCGCCTGAATCGCAGGCAGAAGTCCGCTCACGATGCCCAGCAGCACGACGATGCCGATGCCGAGGGCGATCATGTTCGCGGGAAGGTGAAAGACGGGGAGCGCGCCGTGCGTCGGATCGCCGCGCTTGACGACGGCCCAGCCGAGGAAGAGTCCCAACCCGCCGCCCACGAGCGAGATCAGCACCGCCTCGGACAACACGAGCGTCAGCACCTGCGTGTCCGAGAAGCCGATCGCCTTCAGCACGCCGAGGTCGCTCGTGCGCTCGCGCACCGCCTGCGCCATCGTGTTGCCCGCGACGAGCAGGATGATGAAGAAGACCACCGTCATGATCGCCATCACCATCGCGCCGATGTTGCCGATCTGCTCCGCGAAGCCGCGGATGAACGCCTTTTCCGTCTCCGTCTTCGTCTCCGCGGGCGAGTTCGCGAACACGGCGTCGATGCGCTTCGCGATGTCCTCGGCGTGCGCGGGATCGGCGACGCGGATGTAGTACCAGCCGATCAGACCGTGTCCATTGCGACGCGTCTCGTCGAAGTAGTCGTGGCGGAAGAAGAAGTTCGACGTGTCGACTTCCGGCGCGCCGTCGTAGATGCCGACGAGATCGAACGTCCACGTCTTGCTGCCGCTCTTCGACTCCCAGAACGTGGCCTGAATCGGAATCTTGTCCCCGACTTTCCAGCCGAAGCGATTCGCGGTCGTGCGTCCGACGATCGCGCCTGTGCGCGTCTTCAGCCACGCCTCTTTCTGCTCCGGCGGCAGCTTGAACTCCGGATACATGCGCAGGAACTCTTCCGGCTTCACCGGCATCTGTCCGAAGAAATTCTTCGGGTCCTGATAGATGCCGCCGAACCACGTCGCGTGCGTGGCGTCGGTGACGCCGGGCACGCGCTCGATCTCGGCCTCGTAGCTCTGCGGCAGGAGCTGAATGAGCGAGACCTTGTGCCGCACGATCAATCGATCCGCGCCGGCCATCGTCACTCCCATCTGAAACGCGGCGCGGAACGCGACGAGATACGCGAAGAGCACGAACGCGACGAGGATCGAGAGGATCGTCAGCGCCGTGCGCAGCTTGTGGCGCTTGAAGTTCGCGAAGAGCAGACGCGCGTACTTCATGCGGCCATCTCGTTCGAGAGTTGTCCGTCGACCATGTACAGGCGGCGCGACGCGCGCGTCGCCGCGTGCGGATCGTGCGTGACCATGACGATCGTCTTGCCCTGATCCGTGTTCAGGTAGTGCAGGAGATCGAGGATGCCGTCGCCGGTCTTGCGATCGAGGTCGCCCGTCGGCTCGTCGGCGAGGATGAGCGTCGGGTCGGTGACGATCGCGCGCGCGATGCCGACGCGCTGCTGCTCGCCGCCCGACAGCGTGCGCGGCGTGTGCTTCGCGCGATGCGCGAGGCCCACGATCTCGAGCGCCGTGGCGACGTGTTTCTTCCGGTCGCTCGCGGAGAGATTCGTGAGCAGCAACGGCAGCTCGACGTTGCGCTCCGCGGACAACACGGGCAGCAGGTTGTAGAACTGGAAGACGAAGCCGACGTGCCGCGCGCGCCAGTTCGCGAGCGCGCGGCGCGAGAGGCCGTCGATGCGCGCGCCGGCGACTTCGATCATGCCCGAGGTCGGGCGATCGAGTCCGGCGAGGAGGTTGAGCAGCGTCGACTTGCCGGACCCCGAGGGACCCATGAGAGCGAGGAACTCCCCGCTGTCGATCGCGAGCGAGAGACTGCGGAGCACGTGGATGTCCTCACTGCCGCGGCGGAAGACTTTCTCGACGTTGGAGAGACGGACCAGGGACATGCGAAACCTCCGTTGCGCTACTTCTTTTCGGTTTTGATCTGCACCGCGTCGCCGTCTTTCAGGTCCGCCGGACCTTCGACGATGACGCTCTCGCCCTCGGACAACCCGGACGCGACACGCGCGTTGTCGCCCTCGGCGTTCAGGATCTTGACGGCGCGGCGTTCCGCCTTGCCGTCTTTGACGACGAAGACGATATCCACCTCGCCGTCGCGATGGACAGCCGTCCGCGGCACCTCGATCATCGGCGCCGCCGCGGCGGCAGGTTCGTCGGTGATGAACGCGACCTTCACGCCCATGTCCGGCAGCACGCGCTGATCGCGTTGATCGAACGCGATGCGCACTTTCACCGTCGCCTTCTGGCGATCCGCCGTGGGGACGGCGGTGATCACGTGCGCGGGGATTTTCCAGTCGGGATACGCGTCGAGCACCGCTTCGACCTTCTGGCCGGGATGGACACGGTTGATGTACGCCTCGTTGACGTCGACCTCGATCTCGAGCGAGTTCATGTCGACGATCGTGCCGACGCCGGTGCGCGTGAAGCCGCCGCCCGCGGACACGGGGGAGATCATCTCGCCCGGCTGCGCGTCTTTGGAGACGACGATGCCGTCGAACGGCGCGCGGATGATCGTGTCTTCCATGGCCTGCTTCTGCATCTCGATCTGCCGCTGCGCGGTGACGTACTGATCGTCCTGCTGCGCGAGCCGCGCGCGTGCGGCGTCGCGGTCGGCGCGCGCGCGATCGAGATCGGCGCGGCTGGAGATCTCGGTGCGCGTGAGTTGCTCGGCGCGATCGAGGTCGAGCTGCGCCTGGCGGATGCGCACGCGCGTTTCCTCGCGCGAGCTCGCCGCGGCCGCGGCTTCGGCCTGCGCGAGTGCGAGTCCGCGCGCGGCGACCGAGCTGTCGAGTCGTGCGAGCACTTGTCCCGCCTTCACGGGCATGCCTTCCTCGATGTAGACCTCGACGATCTTGCCGGTGACTTTCGACGAGACGGTGGCCTGACGTCGCGCGGTCACGTAGCCGCTGGCGTTGAGCACCGCGCCGCGGGCCTGGCCCGCGATCGCATGCACCGGCGCCACGCGCACTTCCTTGCCGCGCTCGCGCGTGAGCAGCCAGACCGCGATGCCGGCGACCACGAGAAGAATCGGGATGACGATGAACCAGACGCCGCGCCGCGGCTCCTCGACGTCGGGTCGTTCGATGCGTAATCCGTTGAGTGTGGCTCGGTCGACCATAGTGCGCCGCGCATTATGGCGGGCGGGACGGGAGTTGTCAGTTGATGAATGTCATATGGCGTTCCGCATTCTCTTTGTCACAATTTGTCGCAACTCCACCCGCCGCCCCGTGCGACGATTCCTCCGTCCGATGCGTCCCATCCGTCGATCGATGCTCTGGCTGCTGCCGGCGGTGATGATTCCGCTCGCGGCGCTGCTGGTGATCCAGTACCGCTTTCTGCGCGTGCTGGAGCAGAAGACGGCATCCGCGGAGCGCAACGGACTGCGCGGCGCGCTCGAGCAAGTGACGACGGAGCTCGAGGTGCGCTATCGCCGCACGAGCGGCGCGGCACTCCGTCTCTCCGCCACCACGCTCTACGACGTCGCCTCCCTCGGCGAGCACTTTCGGCAGCACCCGGTGCCCGGCGCGCGCACGTACTTCGCGATGCGCTTCTCCGACGCGATGTACGAGACCGGCTACTTCGACGCGAACGGGAAGGAGAAGCTGCCCACCGACGTCGAGGCGGAGGCGGTGAAGATGGCCACGGTGTCGTGGCACGTCGCGCACAAGTGGAACCGCGTCGCGCAGCCGGTGCTGTACGTCG